>NZ_JBBUKT010000013.1 GCF_038066715.1 Luteolibacter sp. Y139
GCCGCCGCGAAGCTCCCTCAAACGCTCCCCCAACCACCGCCACCGGGTGTTTCGATGATCACCCGCTCGCCAGCCTCGGCACGATACGTCACCGCCCCCGGCAAGACTTCCCACCCGCCATCGGGATGGACGCGCACCTGCTTCCCCGGCAAGCCTTCGCCGCCACTATTCAGACCTCGCGGCCCGGCCAGACGGCGCTCGGTGAGAAACGAGATCACCAGCGGTTTGAGAAACTCAAGCTCGCGGATCACCCCATCGCCACCCCGATGCCTCCCCGCACCACCCGAATTACGGCGGATCTCGTACTTCCACAGCCGGATGGGAAAGCGGTGTTCCATCACCTCCGGATCCGTGATCGCCGTATTCGTCATGTGAACGTGGCGTCCGGAGCTGCCGTCATGATGCGGGCCCGCCCCCGAACCACCCGCCAGGGTCTCGTAGTAACCGAAGCGTTCGTCACCAAACAGGAAGTTGTTCATGGTCCCCGGTCCGTTGGCGGCTAGGTCCAGCGCTTCTAACAAAAGATCGGTGAGCCGCTGGCTGGTTTCCACATTACCGCCCACCACCGCCGGCGCGCGTGCGGGATCATCGCCAAAATCGGGCGAAAAAATCCCGCGGGGAATCACCGTCTCCACAGCTTCTAGTAGCCCCTCATTGAGCGGCACATCCTCCCCGATCCACAGCCGCAACGCAAACAGCACGGCACTCCGGACAATCGCTGGTGTGGCATTCAAGTTCCGTGGGTGGACCTCTCCCGTGCCCGTGAAATCCAGCACTAGCTTTCCATCGCCCGCCTTGACGCGAAGCTGAAGCGGAGTGCCATCGTCGAAGGAAGAGGTCACCCTGCGATCCAGCGCCAACCCTTGCAAACGCCCACCCATCAAAGCCGCGGAGCGATCGAGAATACCTCGCAGCTCATCATGGACGATGTTTCCCCCATGGACCGACGCGAGTTCTTCGAGGGTGCGGACGCCATGGTGAATCGAAGCGAGTTGGGCCTCGAGGTCGGCGAGATTGTCGGAGATGCGCCGCGATGGCCATGGTGCCTCTCGCAGCAAAGCCTCGATCTCGGACAACCGAAGAACGCCGCCTTGGACTAACAAACGAGGCGCAATCACCACACCTTCCTCCACCAAGCAGCGCGCGTCCGCAGGCATCGAGCCCGGAGCCTTGCCTCCGATCTCCGCATGGTGCGCGCGATTCGCCACAAAGGCGATCCGCGTTCCCTCCCGATCAAACACAGGAGCGATCAGCGTCACATCCGGCAAGTGCGAGCCTCCAAACGCGGGATGATTCGTAATCACGACATCTCCCGGTCCCGGATCGAGCACGCGCAGCACCTCACGGACGCACACGCCCAGCGCCCCGAGGTGCACCGGCACGTGCGGAGCACTGGCAACCAGATGCCCCGTGGCATCGAGCAATGCACACGAGTAGTCGAGCCGCTCCTTGACGTTGGTCGAGAGCGCCGTGCGACGGAGCATTTCCCCCATCGCGGTCACGACGCCTTCGAACCGGCTGCGGAACAGGCCGGCAGAAACCGCAGAGGGAAGATTCCCAGTGGCAGACTGCCGCTGCTCGTCCTCGCCTCTCTCTAACAAAAGCGTCCCGCAAGTCCCGCGTCGCACCGCCCATCCTGCAGGAATGAAGCACGTGGAGAAACGATCCTGAAGCAGCAGCGGCCCCTGCACGAGTTCATCGGCAAAGACTTCCCCGGCGGAGTCCACGGACTTCTCTTCCGCGACCACACGCAAGGCCACGAGTTCCACCGTTCGCCCCGCTGATGGCGGATAGCCGTAGAGCTTCTGATACTCGGCAGCAAAGGCGTCGACGAGTTCACCTTTGGAGATGGAGGTCGACGATGACTCCACAGTGAGAAAGCTGTCCTGACCAACGAGACGAATATCCGCCATCCAGCGAAAGGCAGCGTCGGAAATGGTGACCGTTGCAGCGAGCGATTCCCACTCGGAGGCAAGGGACACAACACCGTCCAAAGGCTTCAGCACTTGTCTGATCCTCTGCTCCTGCCGACGCGCACGCTCAAGTCCCCAGGCACTGAGCAACCCCGCATCAGCGGGAATTAGCACGCGGGATACGCCGAGACGATCGGCTACCGCACAAGCATGCTGTGGCCCGGCACCGCCAAAGGCGAGCAAGGCAAAGTCACGCGGATCACAGCCCTCACGGACACTGACACCGCGGATCGCCTCCGCCATCGTCTCCACGGCGATCTCGCGCAGGCCGGCAAGCAAGCTCTCCACCGTGGTTTCCTCACCCGCTTCACGGAGATCGGCCAGAAGCTCTTGAAGACGAGCCTCGGCCGCGCCCCGATCGAGCGGGATCCCGGCTTTCGCCGGATCCATCAGCCCTGACAGCAAGTTCACATCCGTCAGCGTCAAAGGACCACCCCGCCCATAGCACGCAGGCCCCGGATTCGCCCCGGCGCTCTCCGGACCCACTTCAAGACGTCCATTTCGCCAACAGCAGATCGATCCCCCACCAGCCGCCACCGTCTCGATCTTCAATGCCGGTGCGAACACCCGTGCTGAACCAATTTCCTGCTCCTGTCGCCACGTGAAAGGCCCATCAATCCGCGCCACGTCCGTGCTGGTCCCACCCATGTCAAAAGTGAGCACCTTCGGAAACCCGGCCCGCCTGGCGAGTTCAGCCGCACCGACCAGCCCACCCGCCGGCCCCGAAAGCAGCGAATCCTTCGGACGAAAATCACTCGCCGGCACCAAGCCACCGGCACTCGTCATCAGCCATGGCTCCGTGCCCAGTGGCCCCGCCACGCGGCGAACGAAATGGTCCATCACCGGAGCGAGATAGGCATCCGTCACCGCAGTCTCCGCGCGCGGCAGCAGCCGGATCATCGGGGCAACCTCCGAAGACAAACAGACATGGGAAAAGCCCTCGTCACGCAGCATCTCACCCACTCGACGCTCGTGATCCGGATTCGCCCACGCGTGAAGCAGCGCGACCGCGGCAGTCTCGATACCCTGCGCCCGCCACGACCTGACCAGCCCGCGGATCTCCTCCACGTCGAGCGCTTCGATCTCCTGCCCCGATGCATCCAGCCGTCCACCGCATTCACAAACCGCACTGGCAAGCGGACGGCGATGCGGCTGGGCCAGCGAGAACAACAGCTCGCGACGTTGATCGCGAATCTCCAACAGATCGCCAAACCCGCGCGTGACGATGAACAACACCGGCGCACCCTTGCGCTCTAACAAGGCATTCGTCCCGCGGGTCGTGGCCACGCGGAAGTCGACCGGCGGCAGCACCCGCTCCGCCGGCGTACCGGTCAGAAGCCTGGCCGCCGCCACCGGTGCCTCATCACCACAGGAAAGTTCCAGGATGTCTCCAACTGTGAGATCCGTCGCGTTTCCACCCAGCTTCAAGCGACGCGCTCCATCACGACTATCGAGAACGCTGACCTTCCCGCAGATCCAGCCAGCCAGCGTGCCGTCTTCCAGCGCGAGTTCAGAATCGGTAAGCCACCACCCGTTTTCCTGCGACACCAGCCGACAACGAAGCGTCCCATCGGAAAGGATCTTCGCCCGACGCTCAACCCCATCAGGCCCGATTGCCCAGGCATCGGTGAAAGTTCCACCGGTATCCACTCGGATGCGCCACTGCATGCGCGCAGTGGAAAGCATCAAACCCCAAAGGGAAACTTCTTCCGAATCACCGGGGCCAGATTCTCCCGCTTCCCATCCGCTGCGAAGGCCGCCGCCAAGCCAGCCGCCTGCCCCGTGGCGAAGCACGTACCCATCACCCGCACCGAAGCCTGCGCGCCATGGTCACAGGAAATACAGCGGCCCGCGACAAACACCCCGTCGAGCGACTCCGGCATCAGGCAGCCCAGTGGAATGCCCGCCGGCCGGTCATTCTCCGGATAGCGCAATTTCGGCCCGCGATTCGTTTCGCGAAACTCCAGCGGCCAGGTCGCCAGTGCGATCTCATCTTCGTGCCGAACGCCTCCGAGCACTTCCGTCTCCGTCAGGAGGTGCCTGCCCTTCCAGCGGCGGCTTTCTCTAACACCTGCACGGACTGGCCAATGGGAGACGCAAGCACTTTCCCAACCTGCGGCCTCCTTCCTCAGAAAATCCACCGCCGCCGCCGCCACGCCGCGCCCGGTCATTTCCAGTCGCGACAAACATGCCGCATCCAGAGGATCGTAGTCGCCTTCCTCCGCTCCGCTCAGATCGATCGTCCCGAAGATCTCCCCCGCCCGACCGCTTGCACGAAAATGCAGCCCGAGTGTTTCCTTCGAAAGCAACCCACGCCGCACGCCATCGACGATACGACCCGCCAGCGCCAAGCCCTCTTCGCCTCCAACCGCCCCTTGCACGCCGAACACGTAGGCCGGCCGCTGGAGACGGGACGACTCGGTCATCTCCGATGCCGCCCCGAGCAAATCCGCCAGCACCGCATCACCTGAAGCATCGACCAGCGCCTTCGCCCGCAAGGTCCGGCGTTGCCCGCGACAGATCGCTTCAACATTCCAGAAGTCTCCATCTCGCGAAGCAGTCAAAGCCTCGGTGTGAAAGAGCACTTCCACCCCGCTCTCGCGCAGCAACTCATCGGCGATTCTCACGAACTCGACCGGATGCTGCCTCAGCACCCACACGCGGCCCATTTTCACCGGTCCGTTGTCACCCGTCGCTCGCAGCATCCGCTCCGCCATCTCCGCTGGAAATCCACCATTCGCGATCACCGGCGGCCCCTCGCCCAACAAATAGAGCCCACAAAACGTGTGCACCAGCGAAGCCGTGCCCATGCCGCCCGCGAAGCCATGCCGCTCTAACAGCACCACCCGTGCTCCTGCACGCGCCGCCGTAATTGCTGCCGCCAGACCGGCGCTGCCCGCCCCGAGCACCAGCACATCCGCGGTCATGCCAGCTTCCTCCCGATGAGGTCCGCCAGAGCCGCCGGAGTGCCTAGATTCTCCCGCCCCACATCTTCCGGCCCGACCACCGCGCCGAATTGCTCCTCCACCACCACGATGAGCTGCATCACAGCCATCGAGTCCAGGCCTGCCGCGAACAAGTCGCCATCCGCCGGGAAATCCGGGCACAGGTCGACCAGCCCTTCATCGCGCAGCATTGCCATCACCTCGTCCGCCGTCGGCGCTTGATTCATCCGGCCGCCACGGGAGCAAAGCCAGCCAACGGCCGCAAGCCCCCTTCCCGCCCACACCGGTTCATTGACCGCCCCGCCGTGCATCCTGCACCCAGCTTTCATGCAAGGAGCCGCATTTCCCGCCTCACCGCTTTCATAAGTCATTGAAAATAGAACGGCACTCGTCGTGCCAATCACTTTCTCAGGCCGTTAGGCCGCTCAACCACAAAAGACCATCATGAAACTTCCCATTATCCCCACGTTGCTCGCCGCCTCGGTCTACACCTTTGCCTTCACGGCTTGCGACTCCCGACAGGAGGACGCTCGCGAAGAAGCACTGGAGCATAAGGCCGACTCCCTTGAAAAGAAGGCTGAGCAAGTCCGCAAGGAAGGCGAAGCCGCCGCCGACGCCAATGAGAACGCCGCCGACCGCGTGCGCAAGCAGGCCAAGGACGCCGTCGCCGCCGAAAAGCAGACCGCCGAGGCCGAAGCCGACGCCGCCGAGGACAACGCTGACGCCATCCGCAAGGCTGCCGAGCGCAAGGCCGATGCCCTAGAAGACGAAGCCGATCAAAACCGCGAAGCAAAGTGAGATATACCCTCACCCCTACCCGATAGGGTCCTGTCAGTCTTCGGCTGACGGGACCCGAAACCCCCTTTTAGCCATGAAAACCCACCGTCAAGAAACCCCGGCCTCAACCGCCGAACTAGTCATTCTGGCCTCGATCTACTCGGCTCTGGTGGCCGGTTATATCCTTCTGGGACTCCTTTTCCGCTGAGTTCCGGCCCCCACGCGATCACGTGAAGCCCGTTCGTTGACCCTGAAATTCATGCAGGTATGATCGGCGCGCCTCCCCGGCCCGTCCCCCCATGAAGATTCTGGTCCACGATTACGCAGGACACGCCTTTCCCACGTCCCTCAGCCGCGCCCTTGCTGCCCGCGGTCACGATGTGGTGCATGCGTTCGCAGGTTCCCTGCAAACACCGCGCGGTGACTTGCAGCGCAATCCCGCCGATGCTCCCACGCTGGAGTTCCGCGAGATCCCGATGGATCCTAACTATCCGCGCTTCAAGTATTCCTTCCGCCGCCGCCGCGACATGGAGATTCGCTACGGCAAGGCCGCCGCCGAGTTCGTTCGCCAGTGGAAGCCCGACGCCGTCCTCTCCGGCAATACTCCCACCGAAACGCAGGAGCCGATCACCCGCGCCACCGTCGAAGTGGGAGGCCGCTTCTATTACTGGGTGCAGGACTTCTACAGCCTCGCGGTGGACAAGCTGCTGCGGAAAAAGATTCCCGTCGCCGGCGGTTTCATCGGCGCATGGTATCGCCTGCTCGATTCACGGCAGTTCAAGCGCAGCAGCGGCATCGTCGCGATTACCGCCGACTTCACTCCCATCCTCGCCGGGGAATTCGGCGTCGATCCCGAGCGCGTCTCCGTCGTCCCCAACTGGGCAGTCATCGAGGAAATCCCGGTCCAGCCAAAGGACAATGCCTGGTCCCGCCGTCACGGACTCCACGACAAGTTCGTGTATCTCTACTCCGGCACCATCGGCATGAAGCACAACCCGGCGATGCTGCTGGAGCTGGCCAAGAAATTCAAAGACGACGACTCCGTGCGCATCGTGATCGTCTCGGAGGGCATCGGCGCCGATTGGCTCCGCCGCGAATCCGCCGCCGCAGGCCTGACGAATCTACTACTTTTGCCGTACCAACCTTTTGCCGAGCTGCCACAAGTGCTGGCCAGCGGCGATGTGCTGGTGGGCATCCTCGAGGAAGAAGCCGGCATCTTTTCGGTTCCCTCGAAAACCCTCAGCTATCTCTGCGCCGCACGGCCGCTGCTGCTTGCCGTCTCGAAGCAAAACCTTGCCGCTCGCATCACCCGCGAGCACGGCGCAGGCATCACCGTGGAACCAAAGGACATGGAGGGCTTTCTCGCCGCAGCGAGCTTCCTTCACGCTTCGCCGGAGGAGTGCCGGGAGTTTGGCAGGAAGGCCCGCGCCTATGCCGAGGCCACCTTCCCGATCGAGAAGACCGCCACCACCTTCGAGAAGATTCTAACGGCCAAGCCCTGAGCATTGCGCTAAACGTCGCCCGTCCGCCATGCGCTGCCTCTGGATCACCCGGCAAGACCCCCGCCCCGCGGATAGCGGCGAGCTGATCTATTCGCTCGGCCTGCTGAAGTCGCTGGCCACCCGGCCGGGCGTGGAGATCACGGTCCTGGCGCACCACGGCAAGAAGTCGGCCGATGGCGGCCCCGCAGTCACGTGGGAACTTCATGGCACCATCCCGACCGGTCGCCTTCGCAGCCTGGCATCCGCCCTACCCGGCGACGCCTTCCGCCTCGGCAATCCTATCCAGCGCAAGGAGCTGACTCGATTGTTAGGAAGCCAATGGGATTGGGTGATCATCGACCAGGCCGCCTGCGCATGGGCACTCGATCAAATCGGCAAGAACCATCGCGTCGCCTATCTCGCCCACAATCACGAGACCTCGGTGCGCCGCCAGGTCGCAGCGGATGGCCGTGGCTCCCTGCCCATGCGGATGGCTCTCAAGTGGGACTCCGTGAAATACGGCCGCATGGAAAGCGCCCTCTGCCGGCGCGCTGATCTCATCTCCGCGATCACCCCGCGCGATGCCGATGCCTTCCGCAGTGAAAACCCGGGCACTCCCGTCTGCATCCTTCCTCCCGGTTACACCGGCGACATCCCTGACGGTCCGCCCCGCCCCATCACGACGGAAACGCCGCGCACCGTGGTGCTCGCCGGAGCCTTCGAATGGCTGGCCAAGCGCCGCAACCTCGAAGCATTCCTCGCTGCCGCAGCTTCCCCGTTCCAGCATGCGAACATCGGCTTCCAAGTCGTGGGGAAGGCCGATCCCGAATGGTTTGCAGCGCTCAGCCGCGAACACCCGTGGGCAACCTTCACACCTAACGTCCCCTCGGTGAATCCATTCCTCGATCAAGCCCGCATCGGCCTGATCCCGGAAGCACTCGGTGGGGGCTTCAAGCTGAAGGCGCTCGACTACATCTTCCGTGGCCTGCCCCTCGCTTCGGTCGAGGCCGCCCTCAGCGGCGTCCCCGTCGATCCCGCCACCGAGGCCATCGCCGCACCCGATCCCGAATCTCTGGCCAAAGCCGTTGCTCAAAAGATCGACGACCTCGCCTTCCTCAATCACGCCGCCAGCCGTGCCCTCGATGCCTGCCGCCATGCCTTCCGTTGGGAGGACCGCGGCGAGCTGTTAGGCCGCGCGCTGGAAAACCCCGACGCCTTTCGAGCATGACGGCCACCCATGATGCCGTCGAAGTGCCAGCCACCCCCGCCGCGCAGTGGGTAGAGCGCTTGCTGTGGGTGTTCATGGCTTCCTTCGCCTTCGACTACCGCGCGTCGCAAGCCCGCGAGGCCACCAGCGGTGCCGGCATCGACCAGCTCCTTTTCCTCGCCCTCTCCATCTTTTCCACCGCCGGCATCCTCTACTTGGGCTGGCGGCACTTGCTGGTCCGCCCGGGTGCCTGGCTCATTCTCGGCTGGGGTGGCTTTCTCGCCTTCATGGGCATGAACGCGATGATGCAGGGCGTCGCACCGGGCCGCTCGGTGCGGATCATCCTGCCCCTGGTCCTCTGTCTGGCGGGAATGATGAATGCGCACATCGCCGGCTGCGTCGGCGTGAAGCCATCGCGCATCGTCATGCCCGTCCTCATCGCGGCCTGTACCAACGTCCTATGGCGAATCTTCCACGGCTTCGTATTCAAGGGCGTGACCATGGACACCGCCCGCGTGGAAGTGCAAAGCTCCGCTAACAATTGGCTCGCTGCCTGGATCGGCTGCGCGCTGCTACTGCGGTCCCGTTTCCACTGGATGCTCCCGGTGGCCGTGGGCGTGTTGTTCTTCGGCATTTTCATCACGGTCACGCGCTCGCTGCTGTTCCCGGTGATGGCCTCGGCTTGCGCGAGTTCGTTGTGCTTCGTACTCGGCGTTCGCTGGGGAATCTATCAACCGTTCGACGCGGTGAAGCGGCTGTGGCCCGGCTTCGCCATCGGCGCATTCCTGGTCGGAGCCGCCATCATTGCAGCTGCGGTGGAACCGCATCAGATCGAGCGCTGGAATGAGCGACTCTTCCACCACGCCGAGGACCGCAATACCACCGCCGACATCTCGTTCCTCACCCGCGTCGCGGAGGCGGATGCCATTTTCGAAATCCTCAACCGCGAGCCCGCCCACTACATCCATGGCAAGGGCATCGGCGCGTCGTACTACTGGCATCCTTCCTACATGCAGGAATTCCATCTGGTCTATCCGCCCGATGCCGACCTCGGCGACGAGGTCTGGTTCGCCGGCCACTCCACGTGGACCTATTCGCTCTTTTCTGGCGGCATCATCGGCTTGCTCGCCCACATCGCCTTCATCGGCGGAACCATGGTCGTATCGATGGTCGCGGCCCGCTCGAACGCATCCGATCCGGGCCCCGACCAGTGGCTGGCGTTTCTGCCGTTCATCGCGGCATGCTGCCTGCTCAGCGAGACGCTCACCTCAAATCCCTTCGACGAACGCCTCGCCTCGATGATTTTCGGCGTGATGGCCGGGCTCTCGCAGGCTTTCCTTGTCCGCGCCTCCTGGATCCACGCCGGGGAGCGTTCCTCCCGCCGATGATTCCCGCTCCAACGACGAAAACCGTCGCGTTGGTCGATCCGCTATGGATCGGCCATCATCCGATGTACTTTTCGCAGTTCACTGCGGCCTTCCTGCGGCTCGGAACCTTCGTCATCGGCCTCTGCCCGGAACCCGGTGAAGCCTTCTCGGCAGCCCGCACCGCTTCCCTCGGCGACATCCCGGATTTCGACCGCCGCGTCGCCACCTACAAACTGCCGGGCGGGAAAAAGAGCTGGTTCAACGGCCGCTTCGAGGGCGATCCCGTGCGCACCTATCAGCGCTGGAAACGCTGCGCCGACATTCTCTTCGAAGCCGAGCAAGCGACCGGCCGCAAGGTCGACCTCGTCTTCTTCCCTTACCTCGATAGTTACCTGCGCTTCCTGCCCTTCCCGGCAGTGCCACACCTGACCATCGACCGCCCGTGGAGCGGCCTCTACCTGCGCAATCACCACCACGGCGAAAGCACCTCGCCGAAGAAATCGCTCCGTCTGCTTGCTAAAGGTGACGCCATCATCCGCAGTCCCCTCTGCCGTGGCATCGGCGTGCTCGACGAGCGCTTCATCAATCCGATGCAGCGCTACACCGGCCAGCACGTCCATGCCTTCCCCGACGTCACCGATGCCTCCCTCCCCGAGCGGCCCTACGAACTCGCCGGGGAAATCCGCCGCAAGGCCGCCGGCAGGAAAATCATCGGCCTCCTTGGCATGGAGCGTCGCAAGGGCTTGCTGAATCTCCTGCGCGTCGCCGAAAAGGCCCGCGAACTACGACTCCCATGGTACTTCGCCTGTGCCGGACGCTACGAGCGCCCGGAGTATTCCGAAGAGGAACACGCCTTGGTCGAGCGAACCGCCCGCGGCGTCGCCACCGGCGAAATCGACAATCTCCACTTCACCCTGCCTGGCGGCCGCATCCCCGCCGAAGAGGATTTCAACGACGTCTTCCGCACCTTCGACGTGGCATGGGCTGCCTACGAAGGCTTCCAAGGCAGCAGCGGCACGCTCGGTAAAGCAGCAGCCTTCAACATCCCTTGCCTCGCGTCGGAAGGCGAATGCATCGGCCATCGCGTCGAGGGCTACCGCACTGGCCTGACGATTCCCGAAGGAGACAGCGGGAAAGCCTTGGAAGCGCTCCGCCGCATCCTCGATGGACACGATTGGAAGGGTCAGCCCTTGCAAAGCGACTTCGCCCGCTTCCGCGACGACCACGGCGTTCCTCGACTCGAGTCCTTGTTAGGCGGAATCCTCAGTCGGGTCTGAGTCGGGCGGCAAGGCTCTGCAGCCGCCTCAGGTGCTCCTCCGGTTCCGCGCCGTCTGCGTGATTGGGAACGACCCCTCCCAAATCCAGCGATAGCGCCTTGTAGACGCTTTCCCTAATCCCCGCCGAATCCTGATTCAAGATGGACGGCGGCAAATGAGACCAGCCACGGAAGCTGGCGAACAGGTCGCCACAGAACAGCAGCCTTCGCGACTCGCAATAGTAGCCCGTGTGCCCCGCTGTGTGTCCCGGCAGATGCACGGCACGCAGCCCGCCCCATAGATCGATTTCGTCGCCATCGTCGATCCAGCGATCTGGAGTGAACGACCGGAATCTTAGCAACGGTCGTCCGATCGCCTCCAGCACTCCCGCCACCCGTGACCAACCACGGGACCTTTCCTTATCCAGATATCGCTCCCGATCCAGACGCGGTGCTGCCACCCACGCCCCTGCCTCTTGAGCCAAGCTCGCGACATTCAGCACGTGATCCAGATGCCCGTGCGTGACCAGAATGCCCCGGATCAGCTCGTCTTCCCACCCGCGTTCCCGCAGGGCTTCGCGCAAATAGTGCCGGCCACCAATGAATCCCGCGTCGAGCAGAACCAAACCCGCATCGTCCTTCAGCACGTGAAAGTTCACAAGCGGCGTCCGGACGCAAACGAGATCGGGAAACACGCCGCCGATTGAATCTCATCCCTTCGTGGCGTAAAGGAACGATACCTTAACCTCGGCAAACGCCACCGGGCGTGGCCGCGCCCGCCTGCGAGGGACGCCACTTCTTCCGCGCAGCGATCAAGGAACGGCAATCCACGACCCCACATCCCACCTTGGCTATCATTGCAATCCGGTCGATGCAATTTTATGCACTTCGAGCTTGCGTCAGATTCCCGGCCCACCCATTCTCCCACCACGAACCCAACCGACATGAAACCAATGACCCGCTCCGTCCTCTTCGCCGCTACCACCCTGCTGATCCTCCCGGCCATCGCCCAAGACACCAAGCCGAAGGAAGAAACCGCCCCGAAGAAGGAGGAGACCAAGCCGGCTGAAACGCCCGCCACCAAGCCCACCCTGGACTTCGGCGACCACAGCTCCTCCACCATCACGACCAAGGCATGGCAGGCCCTCACGGCCGCCAAGCACGACGAAGTCGATGGCTACGTCGCCAAGTGCATCGAGCTCTACGAAGCGAAGGCGCTCGAAATGCAAAAGGGCCTCACCGAAGCGGCCCCCAAGGAAAAGGCCGCCGAATACTGGGCCCTGAATGACGTGGGCACCTGCTACTACATTCGCGGCCAATCGAAGGAAGCGCGCGGCAAGAAGGAAGAAGCGGCCGCCGACTACAAGACCCTCGTCGAGAAACTCTCCTACGCCCAGTGCTGGGACACCAAGGGCTGGTTCTGGAAGCCGGCCGATGCAGCGAAGGACAAGGTGAAGAGCCTTGAGTTCGACTCCTTGAAGTGAACGACCTTCGCATCCCCGGACCGCTTCGGCAGCCGGGGATGCTCGCTTGAAGAACCTGCTATAATCGCACCTTAGAACCCTTCCACGGGTCGCCTGCATGGATTGATACCGCCGGTCTCCTCCCGACCGGCTGCTTGCCTATGTCCGTTCCGCCTACCGCCGCCTCGCTTCCGCCTACCATCGGCATCGGCCCCTTTCCCCCTGCCAACCGCTGGACCAGCGAGGCAGGCCAAGACTACGCGCTGATCGAGGGCTTGGAAGACATGGCCCCGTTCTTCCTCAATATCGTCAGCTCGGACGATCACTGGCTGTTTTGCGCGAGCAACGGAGCCCTGAGCTCCGGCCGCGGCAATGCCGACTGCGCGCTCTTTCCCTACGAGACCGTCGACAAGATCATCGAGGGCTGGAATACCACCGGGCCTTGGACCGCGATGATCGCTGGCGATGTCCTGTGGGAGCCGATGCGTCCGGCCACACTCCCCTCGCCCTCGGTGAAGCGCCGCTTGCGCAAGAATGTGACCGGCGACGAGGTCGTCTTTGAAGAAGAACACGAAGGCCTCGGCCTGCGCTTCTCCTATCGCTGGCAATGCTCGGCGCGCTTCGGCTTCGTCCGCCGCGCCAAGCTCGAAAATCTCGGCAAGCGCCCCGTACGACTCCGCTTGGTGGACGGCCTCGACAGCCTGATGGCACCCGGCGTGGACAAGCGCATGCAGAACCAACTCAGCTGCCTGGCGGATGCCTACAAGCTGAGCGAACTCCAATCCGGCGGCCGCCTGCTCGTTCATCGCCTTGCCGCAGGCATCATCGACCGCGCGATTCCGTTAGAGAGCCTCCACGCCACCACCGTGTGGGCCCAGGGCCTGGATGGCGCGCGCACCTGCCTCACGCGAGGCGAGGCGGAGGAATTCCTTCGCGGCACCGCGCCACGCCCCGCATCCGCAGCCCGCGGCCAACGCGGAGCCATGTTCCTCGCTCGCAGCTTCCAACTTGAGGCCGGTGATTCAGCCGAGTGGATGTTCGTCGCAGAAGTCCGCCAGTCGCAGACCGAGGTCTCGGAGCTTGCCCGCCAACTGGACGATCCCGAAAAGCTCGCCGCGGAAGTTACCGCTGACGTGCTCGACGGTCGCGCCCGCTTGCAACGTCGCGTCGCAACCGCCGATGGCATCCAGCACGGAGCCGACCGTGACGCCACCCTCCACCACTATCAAAACACGCTCTGCAATATCCTGCGCGGCGGCGTGCCTGTCGAAGGCTCCGGTATCCGGACGCAAAAGTTCGCGACCTACCTCGCCAAGCACCACGCGCCCTTGCACGAAAGCCATCGCTCATGGCTGAGCCACTTGCCCGTGGTCATGCCACGCGAGACGTGGCTTGCGGAAGTGCGCGCCCTCGGCGAACCGGACCTTGAGCGCCTCGCGGTGGAGTATCTGCCACTGGTGCTGAGCCGTCGCCATGGAGACCCGAGCCGGCCGTGGAATCGCTTCGATATTCGCGTGCGTGATGAAAATGGCGAACGCATCCGCCACTTCGAAGGCAACTGGCGCGATATCTTCCAGAACTGGGAAGCTCTCGCTTGGAGCCATCCAGGATACCTCGATGCCTTCATCACCAAGTTTCTCAACGCCTCCACCATCGACGGCTATAATCCCTATCGGATTTCATCCGAAGGTCTCGACTGGGAAGTCCCCGATCCCGAAGACCCTTGGGCAACGATCGGCTACTGGGGAGATCATCAGATCATCTACCTGCTAAAATTCCTGGAACTCCAGGCCAAGGTTCGGCCCGACTTCCTCGCTGGTCAGCTTGATCGCGCCGCCTACGTGTTCGCCGATGTCCCCTATCGCCTCTGCGGCTGGGAAGGAACACTGGCGGACCCCCGGCACACGGTGAATTTCGACGAAGCACGCCACGCGGAACTCATGGAGCGCAAGGCCGCGATCGGCTCTGATGGTGTTCTCCTACGCGACGCTCAGGGCAATCTCTGCCGGGTAACACTCGCGGAAAAACTTCTGCTTCCTGCTGCGGTCAAGCTCGCCAATCTCGTCCCCGGTGGTGGCATCTGGATGAACACCCAGCGCCCCGAATGGAACGACGCCAACAATGCGCTCGCAGGCTGCGGTCTCTCCGTGGTGACAGCAGCCTATCTGCTTCGCTACCTGGCATTCGTCGAAGGACTGATCACCGACCACACCGGCGAGACGCTTTCCCTCTCTGCCCATCTCGCCGATCTGATTGCGGCTCTGGATGGAATCTTTGCCGACCCGCGCTGGCAATCCGACGACGCAAGCACCCGCTTCGAACTCGTCTCGCAGTCAGGTCGCGCCGCCGAGCGGCATCGCGAACAAGTCTATCGCAACGGCCCCGGTGAAACCGTCGAACTGGACCGCCAGGAACTCCTCGGCTTCCTCCGCCGTGCCGGATCCGCAGTCCGCCGGACGCTACAGCAAAACCGCCGCCCTGACGGCCTCTATCATTCCTACAATGTGCTGGAGATCGATCGCCCCGGCCAACGGATGGAACTCGCCCGCCTTTCCGAAATGCTCGAAGGCCAGGTAGCCATTCTGACGTCCGGCCTGCTCGATGGCGAAGAAGCGGCGGCTTTGTTAGAAGCTCTCCCACAAAGCCGGCTCTATTCCACGCGTCACGATAGCTATCTCCTCTACCCGGACCGCGATCTCCCGGGCTTCCTGGATTTCAATCTCGTAGACGAAAGCCAGGTCTTCGGCATCTCCGCTCTCTCGGAGATGCTCTGCGCAAAGGACCACCGCATTCTCGTTCCTGACTCCACCGGCGGGTTCCGTTTCCATCCCACCCTCGTCAACGACTACGAACTCGCTGCCGCCCTCGACCGCGCCGGAGTTTCGGGAAAGGACCGCGACTCGATCCATGCGCTCTACGAATCGGTCTTCCACCACCGCGCATTTACCGGCCGCAGCGGAACGATGTTTGCCTACGAGGGGCTCGGTTGCATTTACTGGCACATGGTCTCGAAGCTCATGCTCGCCTCGCAGGAGTTCGCGCTGAAAGCGGACGGCGACCTGCGTCATCGGCTGGCCGTCTCCTACTACGGCATCCAGCGCGGCCTCGGCTTCCGCAAATCGCCCCAGGACTACGGCGCCTTCCCGGCCGAAGCCTACTCGCACAGCCCTGCCCATGCTGGTGCCCAGCAGCCCGGCCTGACCGGCCAGGTGAAGGAAGGCATCCTCTGCCGCTTCGGTGAACTCGGCGTCAGCTTCGAGCACGGCTCGATTCGCTTCCGCCCCCGCCTCCTGCGCGCAGCCGAATTCGCCGCGGATCAAAACGGCGACCGCAATCTCTCCTTCACGCTGGCCGGCACGCCGATCGTCTATCGCTGCCGCGAATCGCTGAATGATGCCACCCTGACCGTTCGTTTCAACGACGGCCAGCAACGAGTCTTCCCCGGTGGGCTCCTTCCGGCCGAACCCGCCGCCGAGATCATCCGCCGCTCCGGCCGCATCGAAGGCATCGATGTGGAACTCCCGGCCGACTGGCTCCTCCTCTAACCCAACCGAAAACCCTTGGAACCCAACTCCGCCAAACTCCCGATCTGGGAGAAGATCGGCTACGGACTCGGCGATGCCGCGTCCAACATCTTCTTCCAGACGGTCAACATGTTCTTGTTGTTCTACTACACGGATGTGTTCGGACTGAATGCCAAGGTAGCGGGAACCCTCTTCATCCTCGCGCGCTTCTGGGATGCCCTGATTGATCCTCTGGTCGGCGCGCTCGCGGACCGCACGCGGAGCCGCTGGGGCAGCTACCGGCCCTATCTCCTCTGGATGGCCCTGCCCTTCGGCCTCATTGGCTATGCGACCTTCGCGAATCCGGCGCTCTCGGACACCGCGAAAATTGCATACGCCTACGTGACCTACTTCCTGCTGATGACCGCCTACGCGGCCATCAATGTCCCCTACTCCGCACTAATGGGAGTCATGACGCCCTCCTCGAAGGAGCGGACCTCCCTTTCCAGCTATCGCTTCGTGGGAGCCTTCGGTGGCCAGCTGTTGATCGCCCTCGGAGTGATCCCGCTGGTCCGCATCCTCGGCCACGGTGACAAGGCACTCGGCTTCAAGGTCACCATGGCGATCTTCTCGCTTCTGGCCGTCCTGCTTTTCGTCGCGACCTTCCTCATGACGAAGGAGCGCATCAAGCCACACCACGAGAAGCCGGACTTCCGCAAGGACATCGGCTCGCTGCTCAAGAACAAGCCGTGGGTCATCATGGTCGTCGCGGCCCTGCTCACGCTCTCCGGCGCCGCGGTACGCTGGGCGGTCACGCCACATTTCTTCAAATACTACGGCGGCTACAATGATGCAGCCATGCACTTGTTCGGCAGGGAGATCTTCCTCGATCACACGTCACTCTTCCTCAGCGTGGGCAGCTTGTCCTTCCTCTTGGGCATCTTCTTCACGCCATGGCTGGTGCATCGCTTCGGCAAGAAGAACTCGCTCATGGTGCTGACGCTCGCGAATGCGGCGGTGCTGTTGGCGTTCTTCTTTGTCCCGCGCGGTGACTTTTGGACGATGGTATGGGTGAATGCCCTCGCCAGCCTGCTCGCCGGCCCAACCCCGGCACTGGTGTGGGCGATCTACACGGATGTGGCGGACTACGGCGAGTGGCACTTCGGACGCCGCACGACGGGACTTGCCTTCGCTGCCGCGATGTTTGCCCAGAAGTTCGGGATGAGCATCGGCGGTGGTCTGGCCGGGTGGCTGCTGGGAATCTATGGCTTCCAGGCCGATGCAATCCAATCGGAGCAGACCCTGATGGGCTTGCGGGTATTGTTCTCAATCCTGCCGGGAGTCTTTGCCGTGGCAAACGGGATCGTGCTAATCTGGTACCCCTTGAGCGACGCCATGGTCCGGAAGATCGAAGAAGAACTCGCCGAGCGCCGCGCCGGAGCTTCTCCGGACCCCGCCTGACGCGCCGATGAAATCGATCCTGATGCTACTCGCCCTCGCCGCCAGCACCGAGGCGTGCAGCGATGCCGGCGCAGGAATGAATGTCGGCTGGATCAATGCCGGCAAGTGGCTCGCCTACGACATCTACGTGACCAGCATCGGCGCTGAGGCACGAGGCTACTATCGCCTCGCCTTCCTCGCCGATTGATCAGGCCGGAGGAGCCATCACCGTATTCCCCTCGCGCAAGCGCCCGGCAATGTAAACGTGCTGGGACTGGTGAAAACGCTTCCGCAAGCGAGCCGCCAGCCGCTGCGTGCCACTTGCCCCGATCTCGCGGAAAGGAATCTCCACCGTCGTGAGCGCGGGACGATTGCCGCGACGCTCGATGCCATCGAAGCCAGTGACCGAGACGTCAGATGGCACCTTGATGCCACGCTTCTTCAGCCCGGCCACGAGATCATATCCTTGGTGGTCAGCCGCACAGATCCAGGCCGTGACTCCGGCCCGGGTGCGCTCAGTCGCAGCATCGATGCTCTCCTCCACCGGCAATTCCGTGCGAGGAAACACACCGATCACATCCTGCGGATCGACCTTCAGCTTCAACCGCGCCATCTTCTCGACGAAGGCACCATAACGCCGGAACGACCAACCGGCCTCGACCGGATAAGAGCGAGTGTAATAACCGATCCGCCGGTGACCCGCCTCGACCAGATGATCGATCAGCATCGAGATCCCCTGATAGTGATCCACGTCCACGCAATCGATCGCATTGTGCTCATACTGATCGACTAGGGAAACCAGCGGGAAGCGCGTCGCCAGCTCATCGACCACGGCCACCGGGAAAGGATAAATGAGCAGCACGCCACTCGTCTTGCGACGGGCGAGGTTGCGGATCCGGTCGAACTCCGGGCTCTCCACGCTCTTCACATCCGGCGGGATGAAGTGCACCTCCACCAGCGCCCCGTGGAGCTGGGCATACTCTGAGACTCCTTCGAGAATCTGTGCACCGGGACTCTCATAGCCACCGCTGAAGTACTCCTTCGTCTCCGTACAAATTAGCGCGCACAGATTGATCTGCGAGGCCGGCTGCTTGTTCGTGCGCACCCGGGTCTCCATGTGCGCGTAGCCGAGCTCGGCTGCGATCTGGAAAACCTTCGCCCGCGTCACCGGACTGATGCCGGCATGGTTGGTGAAGCAGCGGGACACCGTGGCCCGGGAAATCCCGAGACGGTCGGCGATCAATTGTTGGTTTACTTCAGCCACTTTCGCAACGAGCCCTTTCCGGCTCACCAATAATGGAGTTTGTGACAGGGATGTGGCAAGAACGGCCTGCGCGGCCCAAAAATCCGACCTTGCCACCGCTTCGCAGATTTATGTAATTTTGTGCAACACCCACCAGCGGCACCCCGTTGATTGAACCCATGCGAATCCTCATTCCACTTCTTCTCCCTGCCCTGCTAGCCACCGCGACCGCCGAGCCCGGCCCGCTTTCCATGCGCAAGAACGCCGACGGAGCTTGGGAACTGGTGCGAGATGGCAAGCCCTACTTCATCCGCGGTGCCGGCGGCCAGCGCAGCCTCGACGTACTGGTGGAGTCCGGCGGCAACTCGGTCCGCACCTGGGGCGTCGACGCCCTTGCCGAAAAGGTCGATGGCAAGCAGCTCGTCCAGCGCGCGAAAGAGCTCGATCTCACCATCGCCGCCGGCCTCTGGGTCGGCCACGAGCGTCACGGCTTCAACTACAGCGACACCACGCAGCTGGAAAAGCAACGCAAGGACATCCGCGCCGCCGTGGCCAAGTGGAAGAACGAGCCCGCCATCGGCTTCTGGGGCCTCGGCAACGAGATGGAAGGCCCCGAAGCGGATGGGAAGGACGACCGCATCTGGAAGGAGCTCGAGGTGCTCGCTAAGATCATCAAGGAAGAAGACCCCAGCCGCCTCGTCATGACGGTCATCGCCGGCGCGGCGCGCCCGAAGATCGAGGGAGTCAGGGACCACTGCCCGAGCATCGATATCCTCGGCGTGAATGCCTACGCCTCCGCCGCCGGCGCGGGGAAGGCGGTCAAGGAAGCAGGATGGAAGAAGCCATTCATTCTAACCGAATTCGGCCCATCGGGCCATTGGGAGGTCGCGAAGACTTCATGGGGCGCCCCCATCGAGCCCAGCAGCCGCGACAAGGCCGCGAAGTACTACTCCACCCAGCAGCTGGCCTCTGAAGACTCCGCCGGACTCTTCGTCGGCTCCTACGCCTTCCTCTGGGGACAGAAGCAGGAATGCACTGCCACCTGGTACGGCATGTTCCTCCAGAGCGGCGAAAAGCTCCCCTCAGTGGACGCCATGTCCCGCGCTTGGACCGGCAAGTGGCCCGCCAACCGCTGCCCGCGCGTGGAGACCTTCACCTCGCCTGCGAAAGGAAACACCATCAGCCCGGGTGAAAGCGTGGCAATCACCCTTGATGTGGTCGATCCTGACAAGGACAAGGTCGAGCTCACGTGGACGCTGGCCAGCGAATCCACCGATCGCAAGAGCGGCGGTGACGCGGAGCGCGCACCCGAGGAAAAGAAGCTCTCGATGGACTCCACCGGCCCCAACCAATGGACCTTCAAGGCTCCCGACAAGCCCGGCGCTTATCGCGTCTTCCTGATCGCCCGCGATGGCCGCGGCGCGGCAAGCGCCGAGAACATCCCCTTCCAGGTCCGCTGACCGCGTAGCACCATGGTGCAATAGCCACACCCCCGTGCGTCCGGCATTCCTGCCACGCGCGCGGGAATGAATTGGCTCTTCGAACTCCACAAGACACAGCCGGTTGCCCATGCCATCGGCGCGCTCGCATTCGTCTGCGTGCTCGGGATGGCGCTTGGCAGCCTCAAGTTCCGTGGCATCGGACTCGGCACCGCCGGCGTGCTGTTCGCCGGCATCATTGTCGGCCACTTTGGCAATCCCGTCGATCACGCGACGCTGGATTTCGTGAAGGAGTTCGGGCTGGTGCTCTTCGTCTTCACCATCGGTCTCCAGCTTGGCCCCGGCTTCTTCGCCGCGCTGCGGGAAAAGGGCGTGAAGATGAACGCACTTGCCGCAGCCATCGTCGTAATCGGAGCCATCACCGCGCCGCTCTCCGGAAAGCTCATGGGCTTCGACATGGCCGCCGTGCTCGGCATCTATTCAGGCGGCACCACCAATACCCCCGCACTCGGAGCCGGCAGCCAAGCCATCAGCTCGATGGAAAACGTCACCGCCGACCAACGCGCCATGCCCGCCTTGGCCTACGCCGTGACCTACCCGATGGCCATCGTCGGCATCATTCTCACACTGCTCATCGTGAAGAAGATCTTCGCCATCGATGCTCCGAAAGAAGCGGCCGAATTCGCGGCAAGAAATCGCCGGCAAGTAGATGCATTGGAACGCCGCACACTGGCGGTGACCAATCCCAATCTCAATGGCATACGCCTCGCCGACGTGCCGGGCCGCATCGAGGCAGAGGTCACCATTTCACGCATCCGCCACCAGGGAGAAACGGTCGTGGCGCACGAGGACACCATCCTTCATCGCGGCGATCTCCTCGTAGTCGTGGGCACGCCGAAATCACTGGATCAATTCGAGCGAGTGATCGGACAGCGCAGCAGTGAAGACATCACGGTGGATGAATCGAACATCACCTTCCGCCGCGTCGCGGTGACCGACCGCGGTGTGTTGGGAAAAACCGTGAGCCAACTCGGACTCGACCAACGCTTCGATGTCGCCGTCACCCGCGTCACCCGCGCCGATCTGGAAATGTCCGCCGTGCCCGGACTACGCCTCCAGTTCGGTGATCAGGTGCAGATCGTCGGCCATCCCGAGGACCTCGATCGTGCGGCAAAGCTGTTAGGAAATTCCCTCAAGGAACTCAACGAGACCCACTTCATTCCGCTCTTCATCGGCATCGTGCTCGGAATCGCACTCGGCACCCTGCCTATCGCCGTCCCGGGACTACCCCAACCCGTCAAACTCGGCCTCGCCGGTGGGCCGCTGATCGTCGCGCTCATTCTCGGCCGGGTCGGCCGTATCCGCCGCCAGGTGTGGCACATGCCAGTGAATACAAACCTCGCGTTCCGCGAATTCGGCATCGCCCTCTTCTTCGCCGCGGTGGGCCTGAATGCAGGTGCCAAGTTCTTCGCCACCGTCTTCAGCGAGACGGGAGTCCAGTGGCTGGCCGCTGGCATCATGGTCACCATGCTGCCCCTCCTCTTGGTCGGCATCTTTGCAAGAGTCGTCTTGAAGATGAACTTCATGGACCTCAGCGGCCTCCTCTCCGGCAGCATGACCGATCCACCCGCACTCGCCTTCGCGTCGAACATCGCCGGCTCCGACGCCCCCACCGTCGGCTACGCCACCGTCTATCCCCTCACCACGCTGATGCGGATCCTCTCAGCCCAGGTGCTCGCGATCGTCTTGTTTGGTTAGACGATTGCAATCTCGACACTCTCGGTCATTCGGAGCGAGGCTTGAGCAATCATCTGTCAGCCGATGAATCCCCAACTCGCACTCGTCCTTTGCCTGCTTGGCGGATGCGTCGTCATGTTTGTGACGAACCGGCCGCGCATGGACGTGGTGGCTCTGCTTGCCATGGTCGTGCTGCCGCTCGCCGGCATCATCACCGTGCCGGAAGCACTCGCAGGCTTCTCGTATCCAAATGTGATCTTGATCGCGGCGCTCTTCATCGTCGGCGAAGGTCTCGTGCGAACTGGCGTCGCGAACCAAATCGGTGATTTCCTGCTAAAGCACTCCGCCGGCAGCGAACCGCGCTTGCTCATCTTGCTCATGCTCGCCGTCGCTGGCTTGGGTTCCGTCATGAGCTCCACCGGCGTGGTGGCCATCTTTATTCCCGTCGTTCTGTTAGTGGCGAACCGCCGGAAACTCTCACCCAGCCGGTTGATGATGCCGCTCGCCTACGCCGGCCTGATCAGCGGCATGCTGACATTGGTCGGCACCGCTCCCAACCTCGTCGTCGACAGCGCCCTGCGCCACGCCGGACACGCGGGTCTCGGCTTTTTCAGCTTCACCCCTTTCGGCGCGATCATTCTCGCCGCAGGAATCGGCTACCTGTTGATCGCCCGCCGCTGGCTGAATCGACGCGACGACGATGGCGGCACGGAGCATCGACGGCGGCAGATGATGGACTTCGTGAAGGACTACCGCTTGGAGAGCCGGGAATACCGGCTTCGCATCGGGGTCGGCTCTCCCTTGGCCGGACAGACCTTGGAAAGCGTTGGCACTCGTCGTCGCGATGCCGCCAATGTGGTGGCGATTGAGCGACCGAAAGCCGGTCAACACAGCGAACTGTTAGAGCCACGTCCCGACCTGCTGCTGCAAGTGGGCGATGTGCTCATGATCGATGTCGCAGAGCCTCCCGATGAGGAGCGCTTGCAGATGCTCGCAGGATTGAAGCTCGAGCCGCTGCCACTCCGCGGCAGATATTTCACCGACCGCTCCCGGGACATTGGCATGGCAGAGGTATTGCTGCCACCAGACTCCGGCCTCGTCGGCCGCACGATCATTGAGGTGACATTCCGGACGCGCTTCCGGCTGAATGTGATCGGCCTCCGCCGCGGACGCGAGGCCGCCGAAGGATCCATCGCTGAAGAGAAGCTCCGCGCAGGCGACACCCTGCTGGTGATCGGCCGCTGGAAGCATATCCGGAACTTGAAGAAGCATCCGCACGACTTCGTGCTGCTCACCCTGCCAGCTGAAATCGACGAGGCCGCGCCCGCCGCAAGCAGGGCACCCTTCGCACTCGCCAGCCTCGCCATCATGGTCGTCCTGATGGTCACCGGCTGGGTGCCGAACGTGATCGCCGCCCTCCTCGCCTGCCTCCTGTTAGGAGCCACCCGCTGCCTCACGCTGGATGCCGCCTATCGGGCCATCCAATGGCCCAGCCTGATCCTCATCGTCGGCATGATGCCCTTCTCCGCCGCGCTCCAGAAGACCGGCGGCGTCGATCTCGCAGTGCACGGACTGCTGCAAGTTTTCGGAAATTCCGAGCCGCGCCTGTTGCTCGCAGCCCTGTTCGCGCTCACCTCGCTGATCGGCCTTTTCGTCTCCAATACCGCGACCGCAGTGCTCATGGCCCCCATCGCACTAAGCGCCGCCCGTGCCCTGGGCGCCTCCCCTCACCCCTTCGCCATGACCGTCGCCTTCGCCTCTTCCGCCGCCTTCATGACGCCGGTATCCTCACCCGTGAACACACTGGTCATGGCCCCCG
This sequence comes from Luteolibacter sp. Y139, assembly GCF_038066715.1. Lineage (NCBI taxonomy): Bacteria > Pseudomonadati > Verrucomicrobiota > Verrucomicrobiia > Verrucomicrobiales > Verrucomicrobiaceae > Neoluteolibacter > Neoluteolibacter soli. Next base: position 23,650 of record NZ_JBBUKT010000013.1, read on the forward strand.
GCAAGTATCGCTTCGGCGACTTCGTGAAAATCGGCGTCCCTTTCACAATCCTGGTGATGATCCTGACCGTGCTGTTGGTTCCTTGGCTCCTTCCGCTTTAGAATCGATCAAGCTTCGGAAAGCCATGGGCCACTCACCGTGGAATGAGACGATGAAACCCGGTCAGTGGCCCAAGCGGCATGCGATATCCCAACCCACAAGAGCTGGAAGGATGATGGAGGCCGCGAGAACGCGTTCGATGTTCCCGCGGCGGAACAGCTCGACGCAAGCTGAGGGAAACCATGAGACCGCGACCGTTCCCCAGGCTAAGTCCAAATGACTCCAGTCATTGTGGACCGCGATGGTGAGCAGAAAGCTCACGGACATTGCTCCGAACGCCACCCCGTGAAGGTAGATCCGCGGGATTCGGAGTTGCGGCACCAGGTCAGACTCCATCACTACCTCAGGATAGGGGACGTCAGAGGCCGGGGCAAGATGGATCCCGGCCACAAAAAAGCCCGGCCTCCCTCGCGGAAGACCGGGCCTTTGTTAGAGCAATCGAGCTTACGCGTTGGCGGGAGCTTCGGCTTCGGCAGACTTGGCCTTCTCGTCGCGAAGGGCGGCCTTGCGGCTCATCTTCACGCGGCCCTTTTCGTCCACGCCGAGGCACTTGGCCGTGATCACGTCACCCTTCTTGACGACGTCTTCGACGTGCTCGGTGCGGCCTTCGGCCAACTCCGACACGTGGATCAGGCCGTCCTTGCCGGGAAGCACTTCCATGAAGGCACCGAAGTTGGTGATGCTGACCACCTTGCCGGTGTAGATCTTGCCCACTTCGATTTCCTGGAACATGCGCTCGATGAGCGACTTCGCGCGCAGCAATCCTTCTTCCTTGGAAGCGTAGATGTGCACGGTGCCGTCGTCCTCGATGTTGATCTCGGCGCCGGACTCGGCCTGGATGCCCTTGATGTTCTTGCCGCCAGGCCCGATGAGCTCACCGATGCGGTCAGCCGGGATCTTGACGGAGACGATGCGCGGGGCATGCGGGCTCAGAGCCTGCGGACCGGAGACCGCTTCGGTCATCTTGGCGATGATCGTGGAGCGGGCAGCCTTGGCCATGTGAATGGCTTCCTCGAGGATCGAGAGCGGCAGGCCCGGAAGCTTCAGGTCGAGCTGGTAGCCAGTGACACCGTCATCGGTGCCGCAGAGCTTGAAGTCCATGTCGCCGTAGAAGTCTTCGGAACCGATGATGTCCAGCAGGGCCTTGTGAGCCTTCATCGTGCCATCTTCGTTCCACTCGGTCACGAGACCGACGGAGATACCGCCGACCGGAGCCTTGAGCGGGACACCCGCACAGAGCAGCGACATGGTGCCGGCACAAACGGTGGCCATCGAGGTGGAGCCGTTCGACTCCATGACTTCCGACGACACGCGCATGGCGTATGGGAAATCCTCGACGTCCGGGATCACCGGAGCGATCGAGCGCTCGGCAAGGGCACCGTGACCGATTTCGCGGCGGTTCAGGCCACCCATGCGGCCGGTCTCACCCACCGAGAACGGAGGGAAGTTGTAGTGAAGGATGAAGCGCTTGCTGTCCTCACCACCGGCGTAGTTGTCGAAGAACTGCTTCTCGTCGGCCGGAGCCAGCGTGCAAATTCCCAGAGCCTGCGTTTCGCCACGGGCGAAGATCGCGGAACCGTGAACGCGCGGCAGGCTGTTAGCCTCGGCGAAGAGCGGGCGAAGATCACCCACCTGGCGGCCATCGGCGCGAAGACCCTTCTCCATGATGGAGATGCGGAATGCCTTCTTCTGGATGTATTCGAAGACCTGCTCGACATCGAAGTCGTTCGACTCCGGATAGCGGGCCTTGATGGCAGCTTCCACTTCGTCGCGGAGAGCGCCGACCTTCTTGCCACGCTCGACCTTGGACGGTGCGTAGATGGCGTCTTCGATGCGAGATCCAGCGATCTCGTAGCCGATTTCAAGGAGTTCTTCCTTGGCGACGGTGAGAGCGTAGTCGCGCTTCGGCTTGCCAGCGAGGCGGACCAGTTCTTCCTGGGCTTCCACCAGCTTCTGAACGGCTTGCTGGGCGAAGTGCAGCGCCTTGATGAAGTCTTCTTCGGGAAGCTCATTGGCGGCACCTTCGATCATGATGACGTCGGTCTTGTTGCCGACATACACGAGATCGAGATCGCTTTCGGCGCGGTCATCGAAAACGGGGTTGATGATGAACTCACCGTTCACCCGGCCCACGCGCACGGCACCGATAGGGCCAGCGAAGGGGATGTCAGAGATGGCGAGCGCTGCGGAAGCGCCGTTCATCGAGAGGATGTCGGAGTCGTTGATCTGGTCAGCGGCGAGAAGCAGTGCGACGATCTGGGTGTCGTAAAGGTAGCCCTTCGGGAAGAGCGGGCGCAGCGGACGGTCGGTCATGCGCGAGGTGAGGATTTCCTTCTCGGTCGGACGACCTTCGCGCTTGAAGTAGCCGCCCGGGAACTGGCCGGCGGCAGAAGCCTTTTCCTTGTATTCGACGGAAAGCGGGAACCAGGTCTGGCCGGCTTTCACTTTGGTTTGCGACACGGCGGTCACGAGGACCACGGTTTCGCCGCAAGTCACGACGACGGCGCCGTCGGCGAGCTTGGCGATTTTCCCCGTTTCAAAGGTGATGGGGTTCGAGCCGACCTGGCTCGTTACGGTATGGATATTCATCTTGTCTGTCTTTCGTGTGTTGCCCCGGCGACATGCCGCGGCGGTGTTTGGTTTCGGACAGACCCCAGAGTAAAAAGGGTTCGAAGGGACTGTCCGGCGGCGGGTGGGAAAACGTTTCCCTGATAATACCCGCCGTATTCATGCGCGACGGCCACGGGATGAACCGTGGCCGTCGGGAGAAAGGGTCTTACTTGCGGAGGCTCAGACCGGCGAGCAGCTTCTGGTAGCGCTCTTCGGAGTTGGCTCTCACATAGTCGAGCAGCTTGCGGCGCTGTGCGACCAGCTTGAGGAGGCCGCGGCGGGACGAGGTGTCCTTCTTGTGCAGGCCGAGGTGCGCCGTCAGGTGGACGATGCGCTGGGTAAGCAGGGCGACTTGGTAATCTGCGCTGCCGGTGTCGGTTTCGTGGATCTTGAAGTCCGCGACGTTGATGGTGCTTTCGCTCATGGATATATTTAATTCAGTCCAGCCACCTTGGCCGGTCCGCCCTTGCTCGGGACCGCGGAGGAAACCCGATTCTCAGGGCATTGCAAGCACCGATTCAGGGTTCTACCCCGGGCTCTCGGCGGGCCCGGGCTTTCTGCAAATCGGCCAGGGTCACCGGCGAGCCCATGCTGCGGCGGGCCATCAGCCAGCCCGCCAAAGCCCCGCCAAAATGGCAGGAATGTGAGACAGCCAGCACCCCCGCCGGCATCCAAGGCACCGCCACCGCAAGAATCCCCGACGCGAGCAGAACTCCCAAGCCGAGATTCTTCGCCGAAAGCGGCAACAGCAGCATCCGCGATTGCGGGGACACCGTCGTGAGCCACAGCAACAACGCGAAAATCCCGCCCGAAGCCCCCACCAGCACCATACCAGACTCCGTCGCAGGCAGTAGCAGGAACGCCACCCCGCCCGCCAGCGCTCCCATGAGAAAAACCCGCGCCGCCGTTCTCCATCCACCGATTCTCTCCACCCGGGCTCCAGTGCTGACGAGGACCAAGACATTCAGCACGGCGTGCCACCACACCCCGTGGATCAGCGCATGACTCGCGATCTGCCAGATCCAGCCCCTCTGGATCCCCTGTCGGCTCAATCCCAGCGCCTGATAGACTCCCGGAATCGCCCCCGCTCCACCAAGCACGGCGAGCACGGCCTCGATCACCAGAATCACCCCCGCCAAGGCGAGCGAGAAGCGCGCGGAGCGGACATCCTCCCACCACCATTTCCACCGCTGGCTCCGTCCGGGCACGAACGGAGAGTGCATGGCTCGGGACGAGTGGAGAATCGAAAATAGCGAACCTAATCTGCCGACCTTACTTCACCACGCGGGCACGCGGCTCGCGCTTCACCGAGTCATTCGTGCCAGGGCTGGTCACAAACGGACCACCTTCCAGCGGAGCAATGCCCGTGAAAGCCACATCCGGCATTTCGCTCGGACGACCGGCCAGCGGGAAATCCTTGCGCAGCGGGTAGAAAGGATAGCCTTCCCACATCAGGATGCGGCGCAGATCCGGGTGCCCGCTGAAGCGGATACCCATCATGTCGTAAACCTCGCGCTCGTGCCAATCGGCACCGACCCAAAGATCAGTACAGGTCCGGACCTCTTCATCCTCGGAGACCTTCGACTTCACCCGCAGGTGCTTCGAGTCGTCCACCGTGACGAGTTCATAGACCATCTCGAAACGAGGCTCCTCGCCGAAGTGGTCGAGGCTCGAGATGTCGATGATCATCTCATAGCCGTGCTCCTTCTTCGCGGTGGCCAGCACCTCGTGCAGCACGCCGAGTTTCACGCAAATCGTGTGTTCGCCGCGGAATTCCTTCGTTCCGACGACATCCGCGCCGAATTTCGCGGAAAGGCTTTCGATATCCTGGGCAGCGGACATGGGAAAAGAAATCAGGCGAGGTCTTCGATGAACTCCTTCTTCTGGTTCGCCAGCGCGGGATCGCTCTCGATCTTCGCCTGGAGCTTCATCAGGCCCTCAATGAGTGCCTCAGGCCGTGGCGGGCAGCCGGAAATGTAAACGTCAACCGGGATCAACTTGTCGATTCCCTGCAGCACCGCGTAAGAGCGATACATGCCACCGGACGAGGCGCAGGCACCCATGGCGATGCACCACTTCGGCTCCGGCATCTGGTCCCAGATCCGCTTCACGGCGAGGGCCATCTTGTAGGTCACCGTGCCAGCCACGATCATCACGTCGGCCTGGCGTGGGGAAAAGCGCATCACCTCCATGCCGAAGCGGCTGAGGTCGAAGCGGCTGCACGCGGAGGCCATCATTTCGATCGCGCAGCAAGCGAGTCCCATCGGCATCGGCCACATGGAATTCTTGCGCATCCAATTCATCGCGGCATCCACGCGCGTGAAGATAATGTTGCCTTCGATCTTGGAATCGTAGGCCGCGTGGGCGGTCTGGGTGGAATCGCTGACCATGGTCGTGCGGCGGGACGATGCCCCTCCCCCGCCCCGCTCTCAAGCCGTTTGTGAAATTTTTCACAAGCTCCCGGAATCACATCGAGCTTTCCTTTGCGGGCGGGCGGGCCTATCCCCGCGCGCCCATGAATCGCATCGACGCCGCCTTTGACCGGCTCCGCTCGGAAGGAAAGAAAGCCTTCGTCGCTTATGTCGCCGCTGGCGATCCCTCCTTCGAGGCCTCGCTGGAGGTGATCAAAGCCCTCGCCGACGCCGGTTCGGACATCATCGAGCTGGGACTCCCCTTCTCCGACCCACTTGCCGACGGCATCGTCAACCAGATGGCCGCCGACCGCGCCCTGAAGGCCGGCATGTCCACGCCGCGCTCCTTGGAGCTGATCCGCAGGTTCCGCGAGACGCACCAGACGCCGATCGTTCTCTTCACCTACCTCAATCCGATCTTCACCTATGGCTTCGAGAAATTCCACGCCGACGCCGCAGCGGCCGGAGCCGACGGAATTCTCCTGCTCGACCTGCCGCCGGACGAAGCCAAGGAAAACGACGACCTCGCCCGGGGCGAAGGCCTCAAGCACATCCGCCTCATCGCCCCGACCACACCGGACGAGCGCGTGAAACTCCTGGCCGCCAGCGCCGAGGGCTTCATCTACGCCCTGTCCCGCACCGGCGTGACCGGTGCCCACGGCGCTCCCTCGGAAGGCATCAGCGAGCAAGTCGCCAAGATCCGCCAGGACGCAAAAGTGCCCGTCTGCGTCGGCTTCGGCATCACCACTCCCGATCAGGCAACCATGGTTGCGAAGTCAGCGGACGGGGTGATCGTCGGCTCAGCCATCGTGAAACAGATCGAACTCAATCCCGACCGCGCCGCCGCTGCCGTGCGCGACTTTGTTTCCCCGCTGATCGCCGCCACCAAGGCTGTCTAAACACCTTTTCCGACCATGCTCCTGCATTTCTACAAGATGAACGGTGCCGGCAACGACTTCGTTGTCGTCGACAACCGCGACCTCTCCCTCTCCCTTACTAAGGACCAGATCGAGCATCTCTGCGACCGCCATCGCGGCGTCGGCGCGGATGGCCTGCTGGCCGTCGAGCCCGCCGAAGACGGTGCCGACTTCAAGTTCCGCTACTACAATGCCGACGGCGGCGAAGCCGAAATGTGCGGCAATGGCGCACGCTGCTTCGGGCGCTTCACAGCGGCGCTGATGGATGACACGCCCGACCGCGTGACCTTCGAAACGATCGCCGGCGAACTCGCCGCTGAACTCGTGGAAGACGACGTCCGCATCGCGATGTCGGAGCCGAAGGATCTCAAGCTCGACACCGGAGTTCACATCCCCGGCCTCGAGGGGACCCTGCGTTTCATCAATACCGGCGTCCCGCACGTCGTCGTATTCGTCGCCGACCTGCCCGGCACCGAAGTCGTCCGCCATGGCGCGGCGATCCGCTACAACAAGGGCTTCGCCCCGGCAGGCACGAACGCCAATTTCGCCACCGTCCTCGCCCCCGGCCACATCGCGATCCGCTCCTACGAGCGCGGCGTGGAAGACGAGACCCTCGCCTGCGGCACCGGCATGGTCGCCAGCGCGCTGATGCATCACCTCCTCGATGGCGCACCCTCCCCGATCAAGGTCGACGTGAAGGGCGGAGACACTCTGGAGATCGGCTTCGAAAAGACCGGCGAATCCACATTCACGAACGTAACCCTCACGGGACCAGCGGATTTCGTCTTCGAAGGCGATATCGAAATTTGATGCCATTTTTTGGCATCATTTGACATCTCATCTTGCAATCATCCTTTTTCCTGCCACCTTACCGGTATGAAAAAGGGTGTGAACTACCGTGATGCGCTGAAGAAAAAGCGCACGATCATCGACCTCCCAGACGAGGATCTGAAGCGCTTGGATGATCTCGCGGATGAGAATTCCGTCCCCCGCGCCACCGTCCTTCGGGAAGCCGTCGCCGAATACGTCGTCCGGAAGGGCAAGGCGCCCTCCACACCCAAGCCCCTCGCCGGTTTTGGCGCACTGAAGGGCTACTACGGCGACGCACAGGCCTATCAGGATGAACTTCGCGGAGAGTGGGAATGACCGGATTCTTCGACACCAACATCCTCATCGACTTCCTCAACGGCGTCCCTGAGGCGCAGGTCGCCACCGCCCCCTACAGCCGCCGCTGCATCAGCCGCATCACATGGATGGAGGTGCTCGCCGGGGTCAAGGACACGCCAGGAGAAGATATCGCCCGCACTTTCCTCGCCCAGTTCGACGTCGTTGAAATGACCGAGGACGTCGTGGAAGCAGCCCTCACCATCCGCCGCCATCACGTCCCAAAACTCAAGCTTCCGGACGCCATCATTCTCGCGTCGGCACGCCTGCTCGGAACCCGCCTGATCACCCGGAACACCCGCGATTTTCCGGCCGATTCGGCAGACGTTCATGTCCCTTACGGCCGGTCGCCATGAAGCAGCCCTCGCTCATCCTGATCGGGGGACCGAACGGCGCGGGGAAGACGACCTTCGCGAGGGAGATCCTGACGTCCGATCTCAAGGGCATGCGATTCTTGAACGCAGATGAAATCGCCCGTGGATTGTCTCCGTTCGACCCCGCAGAAGTTGCTTTCAAGGCGGGCAGGCTTCTGCTCAGGGAACTCGACGAGCAAATCCGCTCCCAAGACAGCTTCGCGCTGGAATCAACACTGTCCGGACGGGGGCATGCGCCCATCCTTCGGCAAGCTCGCGATCAGGGTTACCGGATCGTGCTCCACTTCCTCTGGCTCCCGAATCCGAAGGAATCCATCGCGCGGGTGAAGCAGCGGGTAAGAAAAGGAGGACACCATGTCCCATCAGAGGACATCCGGCGTCGATATCCCCGGATTTTCGAAAACTTGGTCCATCTCTACCTACCATTGGCTCACGAGTGGTATTTCTGGAGCGCCCGGAGCCTCCCGCCCATCCCCTTGGCAAACTCTGCGACTCATGCTATTGCTGATGTCGACGGATTCCTCCGCTCAAAATGATCGCTCCAAAATACAAGCCGCTCCTCCCGCAATCCGCAGACGAGCTGCCCGAGCATGGCAAGATCGCGCTCCGCGCCCACAAGCGCGCCGCCCGCAAGCTCCGCGCCGAGCATCGCCGCCTCGGGCTCCCCATCATCGTCTGGAAGAACGGCAAGGTCGTCGAGGAGCAGCCCTGATTTTCCGTGGCGAATTTGCCATCAGGGGTTGAAGACCGGCGCGGGATGTTCATTCTCCGCCCGCCATGACTTTCCGAGGCACCTACACCGCGCTCATTACACCCTTCCGCGAAGACCGAGTCGATACGGCCGCTTTCAAAGCCCTGATCGATCGTCAAGTCGCAGCCGGGATCACGGGCATCGTGCCGGTCGGAACCACCGGCGAATCGCCCACCGTCGACACCGACGAGCACATCGAGATCATCCGCCTCGCCGTGGAATACGCCGCTGGCCGCTGCCAGGTCGTCGCCGGCACCGGCGCGAATGCGACCAAGGAAGCCATCGAGCTGACCCAAGCCGCCGAAAAGGTCGGTGCCACCGGCACCCTCCAGGTCTGCCCTTACTACAACAAGCCCTCACAGGAAGGCCTCTACCGCCACTTCAAGGCCGTCGCGGAAAACACCGGCCTACCGGTGATGCTCTACAGCGTGCCTGGCCGCAGCGGCATCGAGATCGGTGTGGAAACCACCGCCCGCCTCGCAGCGGACTGCAAGAACATCGTCTCCATCAAGGAGGCCGGTGGCTCGGTCGAACGCGTGAATCAGCTCTTCCAAGCCGTCCCCGCGGACTTCTCGATCCTTTCCGGCGATGACCCGCTCACCCTGCCCTTCATGGCGTGCGGTGCGGTCGGCCTCGTCTCGGTCGCCTCGAACATCATTCCGGAAGTGCTGGTGAAGCTCGTCCAGACCTGCCTCGACGGCGATTTCCCCGCCGCCTTGGCCCAGCAGAAGAAGTGGTATCCCCTCTTCCGCGGACTGATGTCGCTCGATGTCAATCCGGTCCCGATCAAGACCGCCGTCGCCCTCCAAGGCCACTGCTCGGAGGAAATGCGCCTGCCGCTTGCGCCGCTGACCGATTCCGCGAAGACCCAGCTTACCGCCTTGCTCAAGGAGTTCGGCTTGCTCTAATTCATCCTGCCATGATCCAGCTTCTCGTCACCGGAAAGTCCGGCCGCATGGGCCAGGCTGTTATCCAAGCCGCCGGCCATGAACCCGCCGTCTTGGTCACTGCAACTCATGACGCCGGCGAAAACCTCGCTGCCGCCATCGCCCAGGCGAATACCGTCATCGACTTCACGATGCACAAGTTCACCGGCGAGTTGCTGGAGGCTGCCCTGAAAAACGGCACGCACCTCGTGATCGGCACCACCGGCCACACCGATGAAGAGCGCGCCGCGATTCGCGAGGCATCCGCCAAGCTCCCGATCGTTTACGCGCCGAACTTCTCGATCGGTGTGAATACGCTCTTCTGGCTCACCCAGAAGGCCGCGCAAATTCTCACGCAGGACCGCTTCGACATCGAGGTGACGGAGATGCATCACCGCCACAAGATCGACGCCCCGTCCGGTACGGCGCGCCGCCTGTTGGAGATCCTCAATGAGGAAACCGGCACCGACTACAACAAGGACATCGCCCACGGCCGCTTCGGCAATGTCGGTCCGCGCCCACCGCGGGAAATCGGCATGCACACCCTGCGCGGTGGCGATGTCGTCGGCGATCACACCGTGATGTTCGCCGCCGATGGCGAGCGCGTGGAGCTCACCCACAAGGCCAGCTCCCGTCTCACCTTCGCCGCCGGTGCCGTCCGCGCCGCCGTCTGGCTCTATGACAAGCCCGCCGGCCTCTACGACATGCAGGACGTGCTGGGCCTGAAGTGACGCGCCAATGAACGATCCCCAGTCATTGATGTGGTATCAGGTCCACAAGAAGGAGACCTCCACCACGTTCCTTCTCTGGGTCTTCCTCGGCCACTTCGGCGCGCACCGCTTCTACATGGGGAAAACCGGGTCGGCGGTCGCGATGCTGCTGCTCGTGATCCTCTCGATCCCGCTCATCTTCGTGGGCATCGGCATCCTCACCTACATCGGCGCCTTCATCTGGTGGCTCGTCGATGCATTCCTGATTTGTGACTGGGTCAGGGATCACAACTTGCGACTCGCCCACACCATTTCGCAGCAGCAGCATTTGCCACAACAAGGGGGGCAATTCCTGCCACCAGCCTAAGGCTCCGTCTTGGATCGCAAGGACACCCACATGTCCGCAGACTCTCCATCCTCCCGGCGACCCGCCCGGGTCGGCGTTGCCCTTGGCTCCAACCTCGGCAATCGCCTCAAGCACCTGCAGGAGGCACGCGATCTCCTGAAGAAACTCTCCGTTGATGGAAAGTTCCACCAGGCCCCCGTCTATCAGACCGAACCCGTAGCCTGCCCGCCGGACTCGCCCGACTTCTACAATACCGTCGTCGTGTTCGACTACGCAGGCACCGCCCACGACCTCCTGGACGCGACCCAGGCCATCGAGTTCCGCCTCGGCCGGGTCGCCGTGCCGGAAAGGAACGCCCCGCGGGTGATCGACGTGGACATTCTTTTCTTTGGCGACGAGCAGATCGACGGCGAAATCCTCGACCTCCCCCACCCGCGCCTGACCTCCCGGCGCTTCGTTCTCCAGCCGCTGGCCGACCTCCAGCCGGGCCTCGTGTTACCCGGCGATCAAGTTTCGATTGCGGAACACCTCCGCCACCTTGATTCTGAAGAGCCGCCGCTCGTCACCGTGCAGGCGGTGTGGTAAATCCTTCTTCTCCCGTGACCGGTCTCGAAAAAGCCGCCGCTCTCGCCGCCCGGAAGCACGCCGGTCCGCCGGTGACGATGCTGACCGCCTATGACTACCCCACTGCCCGGCTGTTTGACGACGCGGGCATCGATGCCCTTCTCGTGGGTGACTCGCTCGGCATGGTGGTCCTCGGCTATCCGGACACCACCCACGTCACGCTGGAGCATATGCTCCACCACGTTGCCGCCGTCGCCCGGGCCAAGCCAAAGGCACTGGTCATCGGCGACCTTTCCATCGGCACCTATCCCGACCCGGCCACTGCCTTGGCAAATGCCCGCAAGCTCGTCGAAGCCGGGGCCGAGGCCGTGAAGCTCGAAGGCGGCCTCCGCCAGGCCGCGAAGGTCCGCGCCATCGTCGATGCCGGCATCCCCGTCTGCGGCCACCTCGGCATGCTGCCCCAGCGTGTGTTGGAAGAAGGCGGCTACCGCAAAAAGGGCAAAACCCCCGAGCAAAGCGCCGCCCTTCTCGAAGGCGCGCAGGCGCTCGTGGAGGCCGGAGTCTTCGCCATCGTGTTCGAAAGCGTGGTGCCAAAGACTGCCGAATGGCTCACCTCCCAGCTCGCCGTCCCCACCATCGGCATCGGCTGCGGCGAACACACCTGCGATGGGGAAGTCGCCGTCGCCACTGACCTGATCGGCACTTTCCCGTGGTTCGTCCCACCCTTCGCAAAGCCCGAGGCGAACCTTTCTCCCCAGATCACTGCCGCCGCGGCCGCCTACAAAGCCCGCGTCCAGAACTGTCCCGCCCCTCTTGGTTAGCCCCGAAAAGCAAGCCGCCCTCGACGCCCGCATGGCCAAGTTGCGCATCGCGGAGGACGACCTTGTCGAGAAGTTCATCCTCGGCTCCGGCGCGGGCGGACAGAAGATCAACAAGACCTCGTCTTGCGTCTATCTCAAGCACATCCCCAGCGGCATCGAGGTGAAGTGCCAGTCTCACCGCTCTCGGGAAATGAATCGCTTCCAGGCTCGCCACGAACTTTGTGACCGGCTCGAAGGGAATCGCCGCGAGAAGGTCCAAGCGGCCATTGATGCCGCTGAGAAAAACCGCCGCCAAAACCGCCCTTTGTCGCGTCGTTCCAAGCAGCGCTCCGTTGAGGAAAAACGCCGGAATTCCCAAAAAAAGTCACAAAGACGACACACGGGAAAAGATGACTAGCGCGCAATTTGCAATATAGGTGGCTTTCTTAGGTCCCTTAAAGGGAAACGCTTGCTCCGCGCCAAATGGATTGGTAGACAGGTCACAGTTCTCTCTCCCCGAGATTGTTGCTGCTTTCCCCTTCTGCCCCCAGATGAACCCGTCCCGTCCCGGACACACCTCCGTACGCGCCTCCTCTCCACTTGCAGCTTTTGCAGGAGGGATCGCAAATTTTTCCATTTCGCGTACCGGCGCGATCCTCGCCTCGGCAGCACTCGCCGTCGTGGTCACCGATTACGCATCTGCTGCCAACCGAATCTGGAACGGCAGTGCAAGCGCGCTCTGGAGCAACAACGGAAACTGGAATGGCAACGGGGTCTCGAATGGTGACACCCTGAATTTCTCGGGAACCACGACGCTCACCAACACCAACGACGCGTTGACCTCGATCGGGTCCATCACGTTCACGGCAGGAGCAGGGCAATTCACCCTGAATGGAAATACTGCCACGCTTACCGGCAGCGTCATCAATAGCGCCACCACCACCCAAACTCTCGGTCTGGGGCTCAATATGAGCGCCACCCAAACGTTCGACGCAGCAGCGGGTAGTCTCGTCATGAACGGGGCGCTCGGCCAAACGGCGGCTTCCGGTTTGACGAAGACCGGTTCGTTCGCGCTTTCGCTGAACAACAATACCAATACCTACACGGGCACCACGACGGTCAGCGCAGGCACTCTTTTTGCAAACGGCTCAACTGCCGCAACGGGTAGCGGGGCAATCTCCGTGGCAAGCGGTGCCACATTCGGCGGCAGCGGCACCATCGCTCCCACCGGCTCCAATGGCATCAATGTTTCCGGCGTCCTCGCACCCGGTGCGTCCGTCGGCACGGTCGGCACCCTGACGTTCAACATGAGCGGCACCACCGGCACCGCAACATTGGCCAGCGGCGCTTCCCTGGCTTTTGACTTGGGACTCGCCGGCACCAGCATCACCTCGGTCGGCAGCAGCGACCTCCTCGTCCTTGCCGGCGCCTCTTCGGGCGATTTCACCTTCAACGGCAACTCGATCAACTTCCAAGGCACTGGCTCCAACGGCTTCTACAAGCTCTTCGACACCAGCTCGAACAACGCCAACACTTGGACCGGCCTCACCTTCAATGGCACCACCGGCGTCGTTTCCGGCGGCCTGTCGATCACCAATCTCGCCAGCGGCAAGACCGGCACCCTCATCGTCGGCACCGCCTCCAACGGCGGCACCACGGGTGACATCTACCTCCAGGTCGTCCCGGAATCCTCTTCCCTGCTGCTCGCCGCTCTCGGTTCCGGCCTGCTCCTGCGCCGCCGCCGCATTCCCTCCTAGTCAGGATGGCAAAATAGCGGATAGAGTGTCGGCATGAAAGCCTACCTCGATCTCCTCCGCGACGTCCTCCAGAACGGCGAGGAACGCTCCGATCGCACCGGTACCGGTACGCATTCTGTCTTCGGCCGTCAGGTCCGCTACGATCTCCGCGAGGGCTTCCCCTGCCTCACCACCAAGAAGCTCCACCTCCGCTCGATCATTCACGAGCTGCTGTGGTTCCTGAAAGGCGACACGAATATCGCCTACCTGCAGGAAAATGGCGTCCGCATCTGGGACGAGTGGGCGGATGAAAGCGGCGATCTCGGCCCGGTCTACGGCCGCCAGTGGCGCTCCTTCCCCGCGCCGGATGGCCGCGAAGTCGACCAGATCGCCGAGCTCGTCCACGGCCTCCGCGGCGACCCTCATTCCCGCCGTCACCTCGTCGTCGCGTGGAACCCCGGCGAGGTCAACCGCATGGCCCTGCCGCCCTGCCACTGCCTGTTCCAGTTCTTCGTCCACGATCCGGATTCGGATCGCCCGGGCTTGTCCTGCCAGCTCTACCAGCGCTCGGCGGATCTCTTCCTCGGCGTCCCCTTCAATGTCGCCTCCTACGCGCTGCTGACGATGATGCTCGCCCAAGTCTGCGGCTACGAGGCCCGCGAATTCGTCCACACCTTCGGCGACCTCCACCTTTACAAGAACCACCTCGACCAAGCCCGCGAGCAGCTCACCCGCGCGCCGCGCGCATTGCCGAAAATGTGGATCAATCCGAAGGTCCGCGAACTCGACGACTTCACCTTCGACGACTTCCGTCTGGAGAACTACGATCCCCATCCGCACATCAAGGCGGAGGTCTCGGTCTGAGTGACCCATGTTCCATTTCGAGCATCGCGGCGAAAAGCCCCTGAGCACCCGGCACTTCACGTTCCGGATGCTACGCTGCACGGCGATCGCCGGCGGCATTGTCGTTTCTGCCCTCGCCGTCGGCATCGTCGGCTACCACGGAATCGGCAAGCTCGGCTGGATCGATTCCTTCCTCAATGCCTCGATGATCCTCGGCGGCATGGGACCGGTCGATCCGATGCCGAATGATGCCGGAAAAATCTTCTCAGGCTGCTACGCCCTGTTTTCCGGGCTGGTCTTCATCGCGCTGGCGGGTTTCCTCGTCGCGCCGGTTGCACATCGCGTGCTGCACCGGTTCCACTACGAGGAAGACGACAAAGACTCATGACCCGCCTGATCGCCATCGTCGCCATGACCCCGGAACGGGTGATCGGTCGCGACGGAACCCTGCCATGGCACCTGCCGGAGGACCTCGCCTTCTTCAAGCGCACCACCTCCGGGCACCCCATCGTCATGGGCCGGAAAACCTACGACTCGATCGGCCGGCCACTGCCGAAGCGCCGGAACATCGTCGTCACCCGTGATCCCGCATGGTCCGCAGAAGGCGTGGAAGTCATCCACACCCCGGAGGAGCTTTCCACGCTCGACCTCGCGGGCGACGTCTTCATCATCGGCGGGTCGGGCATCTACGCGGCTTTCCTGCCGCAGCTCGATGAACTCCTCGTTTCCCACGTCCACCTTCCCTACCCCGGCGACACCCGTTTTCCCGAATTCGCCCATCTCTTTCAAACTCCCGAACTCGTCGAATCGCACGAAGCTTTCGACGTCTTTCGCTACCGCCGACCCTAACAACTTCCTGCCATGGCCCAGACATTCGAACTCGAAGGCACCCTCAAGCACCTCTTTGACACCCAGACCTTCGCCAGCGGCTTCGCCAAGCGCGAGTTCGTCGTCGAAGTCCCGGACGGCAAGTATCCTCAGATGCTCAAGTTCGAGTGCGTGAAGGACAAGATCTCCATGCTCGACGACGTGAAGATCGGCGACGCGGTCAAGATCGCCTTCGACATCCGCGGCAGCGAATACAAGGAGCGCTTCTACGTGAACCTCAACGCCTGGAAACTCACCAAGGCCGACGGCGGCTCCAGCAGCGGTGGCAGCGATGAAGGCGGCCGCTACAACTCCAGCCTCGACTCCCAGTTCGACAACGAACCGGACGCCTCCGACGACATTCCGTTCTAAGTCGGCCTCCTAGGCCTCCTCTTCTCCGGTAACGGCGGATTCCGTCGCGTCACCTGCTACCGCCGTCGGGACGACTGGCACTGGTAGCAGCCCGAAGTCAGCGGCCAGATACTCGATCGCTTCGGGAATCATCACCGGCCACGCGAGCAATCCGTAAAAGAGGGTGACCAAGGACACGCCCGGCTTCTCCTCGCCCGGAGAAGTCCGCAGGCGGCTTATTACTTCATAGCCGAGGTAGCAAAGCCCGCCGGCAAATCCGAACACCGCCCACGTGGCAAAGGTCTCCGCGAAGGGCCGCCGGAACAGCATCACGATGAAAATAATATAACACGCGAGCAGCCCGAAATTGCGATTCCCCCGGATCGGCTGACGGTTGAACATCGAAAAGAACGTCGTCCAAGCAAGGGCTATCAAGAAGTAGATAGAGTAGGAGGAACTCACCATGGCGACCGCCTCATAATGAATTCCTTTGGAAAGGTCAATATTCTCAACCTTTCCACTATCTCGGAAGTTACAGGGCTGCTGCCCCGAAAATCCTACCCTAGGATCCGCCTCACTCCATCCAGCGCCGCCTGGCTCACCGCCAGCTTGAAGTCCTTGCGATTGCGCGGGTGAATCTGCCTCACGCAGATCGTCTCACGCCCCTTCGCCGCCCATGCGAGGAACACGGTGCCCACCGGCTTTTCCGGCGTGCCCCCATCCGGCCCGGCAATTCCCGTCACCGCCACCGCGACATCGGCACCACTCACCCGCAGTGCCCCATCGGCCATCGCACGAGCCACCGGCTCGCTCACCGCACCATGCGCATCGAGCAGCTCCTGCGGCACGCTTAACACATCACGCTTCGCCTCATTCGCATACGTGACGAATCCATGCGTGAAAACGGCACTGCTGCCGGGCACATCCGTAAGCCGGTTCGCCACCAAGCCACCCGTGCAGCTCTCCGCGGTAGCCAACTTCAGCCCCCGCTCCGTCGCCCGCCGCACCACCGTCGCTTCCAGCGACAAGCCGTCTTCCGAAAAGATGTTCTTCGCGAACTTCGCCATCGCGACCTCACGCCCCGCAGCAATCGCCGGCGGCTCGCCGATCAAACGCAGATCCACCTCGCCCACCCGCGCGCAATACCCGACCTCCAAGCCCGGGATCAACCCCAGCTCGGCATCGATCTCCTGCTGGATATCGCTCTCCCCCACTCCCGTGATCTTCATCTCGAGCAACCCCGGCGGCATCGCCAAGCCCGCCAGCGCCACCAGACGCGGCGCCACCTCTTCCCGGAACATCGGATAAAGCTCCCGTGGCGGCCCCGGCAAAAGAAACACCGCGCAATTCGCCGCCCCATTCAGCCGCGGCGGAATATAGAGCCCCGGCGCAGTCCCATTCGGATTCGGCATCACATCCGCCCCCACCGGCACCTGCGCCTGCTTGCGGTTCGAGTCCGCCATCGGCTTGTTGCGGATGGCAAAGAACGCCTCGAGCGACCGAATCGCCGCCTCGTCCTCGATCAGCTCGATCCCCAGCACCTCGGCCGTCGCCTCGCGCGTCAGGTCATCGCTCGTCGGCCCGAGACCTCCCGTGACAATCACCGCATCGGCCCGCGAAACGCACTCCCGCAAAGCCTCCGTGATCGCCTCACCATCCGGCACCGTCGTCAGCCGCTGGATCCGCATCCCCAGCTTGAACAGTTCCTCGCCGAACCACTTCCCGTGGGTGTTGAGGACTTTTCCGAGAAGAAGTTCCGTTCCGGTATTCAGGATCTCGATGCGCACAGGCGGAGACAGAAGACCCGACGGCGAAAGACGCAAGACCGGATGCCCTCAGGCTTTCCAATCCAGCTCCTTCGCATCCGCCCACAGCTCTTCCAGGCCGTAGTAATCGCGCAGCTCCTCGTGCATCACGTGAACCATCACGTCGATGTAATCGAGCACCACCCACTTCGTGTCGGCATTGCCCTCCGCATTCGCCGGCTTCGCGCCGTGCCATTCTTCCACGTTGCCCCGGACGTCGCGCATGATTGCCCGCAGGTGCGGCATCGAGGAACCCGAACAGACGACCATGTAATCCGTCAAATTCGACACCCCGCGCAGGTCCCAAACGCGGATTTTCTCCGCTTGGATTTCGTCAGCCGCCTTCGCGCAAGCCTTTGCCAATTCAAGTCCTTCTACAGCCATATCGTCCCGTCCGGGGCGCGGACCCTAGCGCGTCCCGCCCGCTTGGCCAATCAATTTCAAGGTCGTTTCCGGGGTTGCCTCCCCGCGCCGCTTGCGCCTTCTTGGCGGCGTGAAACTCGTTTCCTGGAACGTCAATGGCATCCGCGCCACCCTCGGGAAAGGCCTCCCCGAATTCGTCGCCTCTGAGCGCCCGGAAATCCTCTGCCTTCAGGAAACCAAGGCCCGCGAGGAGCAAGTGGCCCTCCCGCTGGAATTCGGCGGCTACCACGGCTTCTGGAATTCCGCCGAAAAACCCGGCTACTCCGGCACCGCGGTTTTCACCCGCGAACAGCCGATTTCCGTGAAACACGGCATGGGAATCGCCGACCACGACCGCGAGGGCCGCGTCCTCACGCTGGAATATCCCGATTTCCATCTGGTGAACGTCTACACCCCGAATGCCCAGGACGAACTCCGCCGCCTGCCCTACCGCATGCAGTGGGACGATGCATTCCGCCTCTACCTCCTCGCCCTCGAGGCCACCGGCAAGCCGGTCATCTTCTGCGGCGACCTGAACGTCGCGCACAACGAAATCGACCTCGCCCGCCCCAAGGACAACCGCAAGAACGCCGGCTTCAGCGATGAAGAGCGTGCCAGCTTCACGAAACTCCTCGGCAGCGGCTTCCACGACACCTTCCGCCACTTTTACCCGGACAAAACCGGCGCCTACTCGTGGTGGAGCTTCCGCGGCGCCGCCCGCACCAACAACGTCGGGTGGCGTATCGACTACTTCGGCGTCACCAAGGGCATCCTCGGCAGCGTCAAGGACGCCTCCATCATGCCGCACATCACCGGCTCGGATCACTGCCCGGTGACCCTGACTTTGGGCTGAAAGCGGCATTCCGCGGCACCCGATCTGCTGCAAACGGGCGCTTCCGTCACCGAATCGCCGGTTTGCAATTCGTGAGGATCTGTGAAGTATCCCCACCCCATGCTGCGGTTTCCCTTACGCCTGCCCGCATCTCTGGTTCTGCCAGCGCTCCTGCTCGTCTCGGCAGAAACGGCATCCGCCGTCCCCTACTTCTACGGCATCTGGCAGCTCGGGAGTGACAACGAGACCCCTGAGGAATTCGGCACCACCACGTGGACCATCAACGCCGCCCCCGGCTCGTCCACTATCAAGGACGACGACTACTACCTCACCGAGCCGATCACCAATTTCGAGCGCGAAGTCACCTCCGGCGATCCACGCCACCGCATCCACTTTCCGCTGACCGCCGCCCAGGCATCGGCGACATCACGGCTGAAGCTGACGCTCGATATGCTCTGGGGCGGCTCCTCCGCGCCGGGATTCGCCAGCCACGATCTGGCCATCACCATGAATGGCCGCCCGGTCGCGACCTTCAACGGCATCACCTGGAACCGCACGCTGGAGATGACCTTTGCCGCCGCCTCGGTGAACGCCGTCACCGGAGAAAACATCATCCAGATCGAGCGCACCGGCGGCACCGCTGGCGCATGGATCGGCTTCGATTACCTGAAGCTCGATCACGACCCGACCGGCATGGCCGATGCCGACAACGACGGCCTGCCTCGCTGGTATGAAGAAAGCTTCGGCCTCAGCGAAAGCAATCCCGCCGACGCCGCGGCCGATCCTGATGGCGATGGCCGCACCACGCTTGCCGAGTTCCGAGCCGGCACCAACCCCACTGACGCCGATACCGACAACGACGGCCTTTCCGATTCCGCGGAAATTACTCTCGGAACGAATCCCCTGCTCCGCGACACCGATGGTGACGGCATTGCCGATGGCGCTGAAATCACCACCAGCCCCCTGCTCGCGGACAGCGATAACGATGGCTATCCCGACAACATCGAGGTCGAGCAAGGCTCCAATCCCTCTTCCGCTGCCTCGAAGCCTTTCAATTACCCCGGTGCGATCGGCCTCCAGTTCGTAGCTGAGTCCCTGCAATCCGCCGCCCTGCCGCCCGGCGACCCGGCCGGCTACTTCCGCTTTCCGCAATGGAACGTCACACCGCCGCTACCCCAGTGGCGGCCCGACGCCGCAGTCACGACCGGCAGCCAATCCGCCCTCAAGAACCTCCGCGGCCAAGCGACCACCGCCGCAGCGAGCTGGAGCTATCACTTCGCGACTCCCGGACTCCACAAGGGCACCAGCAACGAACGGCTCTTCTCCGGCCTACTCCGCACCCAGCGCACCGGAACCATCAGCTCTAACAACACCGTCACCACCGCCATCAATACGCCGGCGTCCGTCACGCTCACCGGCATTCCCTACGCCACCTACGATCTCATCGTCTACGCGGGCTACATCTATCCCGGCTCGCGTGCCGTCGTGTCGCGCCAGGGAGCCGCAGGAAGCGACCGCTACCTCCTTTCCGCCTCCGAGCCACCCTTCCGTGCGTTCACGGAAGTCACCTCCACCACCACGCCACAGTCAGGCAACTACGTCCGCTATCGGAATCTCAATGGTGCGAGCCAGACCATCACCCTCACCTCCCTGCCGCCACTCCCACCCGCTTCCGGCACGGTCAACTATGCCTCCTACGCCGGCATCCATGGCATCCAGATCGTCGATAGCGGCACCGACACCGATGGCGACGGCATCAAGGACGCAATCGAAGTCGAGAACCGTCTCAATCCCGCAGTAGCCGACGCCACCGCGGATGCCGATGGCGACGGTCTCTCCAATGCCGCCGAACTCGCCGCCGGAACCGACCTTCATCACACCGACACTGACCGCGACGGCATCCCCGACAATCTCGACGCCGCCCCCCTCAACCCTGATCGTGACAGCGACGGTCTCCTCGACGGCGACGAGGTAAATGCCACCCCTTTCCCATCGCTCCCCAACGATGCCGACAGCGACGACGACGGCTACAACGACGCCATCGAACGCGCCGCCGGCACCAACCCGATGTCCGCAGCCAGCGTCCCGCCACCGGTCCCCACATGGAACGGCACCACCCGCACCTGGACCTGGCGCATCGATAACATCCGCATGCTCTGGAATCACCCGCAGTCGATGCTCGGCGCGCTCGAAACCAGCGACACCATGCTCGGCGAAGCCGTGGCCCAGGTCAGCCAGGGCGGCTGGAACAAGTCCCTCGGCATCGGCCTCCGCTATCGCGATGGCCGCGTCACCTATCGCTTCCGCTGCATCGAAGGCCTCTTCCGCGTCGCGGAAACTCCCGACAATCCGGCGAAGGCGGACGAAGGCTTCTGGGATAGCGACTGGAACGTCCCGCCGACCGACCGCTCGAAGGACTTCGGCTTCGGCGGCTACGGCCCTGCCGACGACTCGAAGCCACTCCGCATGGAGTTCACCGCCACCCGACCGAATGCCGGGGTGAATTCCTGGAACCTCAATTTCCTGATCGCCGATCTAACAAATCCCGGCAGCCCCGTGACCCTATCGTCCAAGTCTTGGCTCGGTGCCCAGTCCATGGACTCGTCGATCACGAACGGGACCGCCGTCTGGACGAATGCTGCCGGACTCGCAGGCGCTTTCGACGTCGCACTCGAAACCGGAGTCAACGCCTACATCACGCCGAATGCACTCGGCCCCGTCGATACCGACAGCGACGGCATGCCCGACTCGTGGGAAACCACCAATCTTTTCAACATCAACAGCGCCGCCGATGCCACGCTGGATGCCGACAATGACGGCCTCATCAACGTGAAGGAATTCCTCGCCGGAACCAATCCCCGCGACGCCGACAGCGACGATGACGGCGCTTCCGACGGCAATGAGTTCTATCACGACAGCGACCCGCTCTCCGCCACCAGCAAGCCCGCGTGGTTCAACTTCACCGGCAGTCTCGCCGACCTCGACGGCGACGGCATGTCCGATGCCTGGACCCTCTGGTCCGGCGGCACCCACCGCGTTCCAACCGCCGACGACGATGGCGATGGCGTGAGCAACCTCGCCGAAAGCGAAGCAGGCACCGATCCCGACGATCCGTTTTCAAAAATCGATCTCAAAACCTGGCGCGACAGCGGCAACCTCGTCCTCTCCTGGACCGATCTCCCGCTGAAAGCCTACGACATCGAGACCAGCCCCACCCTCGCCGGCTGGCAAAGCGCGGTCGGCTTGCCCACCTCCAGCATCGTCGGCGGCCGCCGCCAACTCTCGATCCCTGCC
This sequence comes from Luteolibacter sp. Y139, assembly GCF_038066715.1. NCBI lineage: Bacteria > Pseudomonadati > Verrucomicrobiota > Verrucomicrobiia > Verrucomicrobiales > Verrucomicrobiaceae > Neoluteolibacter > Neoluteolibacter soli. Next base: position 45,452 of record NZ_JBBUKT010000013.1, read on the forward strand.
GGCTCATTGCCAGCCGGGAAGAACTTCTACCGCACGAAGATCTCGCCAAAGGACACCGACGGCGACGGCGTGGAAGATTGGATCGAGACCAACGTCCTCGGCTCATCCAACAGCACCCCCGACACACTTTCCCAGCCCATCACCCGCGCCAACGGCCAAACGCTCTCGGGCGATGCCGTCTCCTTGTTAGAGAAAGTCCAGGGCTCGTCTCCTTCCGGTGCTTCCTCCGGATCCAGCGCGCCCGGCACCCCTTCCCCCGTCAATGCCTCGCGCTTCCTGATGCAGTCCACCTTCGGCCCCACGCCGGAGGACATCGTCAAGGTCCGCCAGCTTGGCTACGAGGGCTGGATCAATCAGCAGCTCACCCTGCCCCCGACCTACCACACGCCCTACATCGTGGAAGTGAAGCGTGACGCCGCTGGCAACAACATCGACCCCACTTACAACTACAGCGATCAGGACAAGTTTCTCTTCGGCAACAATGCCACCACCCCCTTCGCCCGCGCCGCCATCGGAGGTCAGGACCAGCTCCGCCAGCGCGTCGCCTTCGCTCTCTCCCAAATCCTCGTCGTCTCCCGCCGCGATGCGAACCTCGAAGAGCGCGCCGAAGGCATCACCAACTACTACGATACCCTGCTCCGCCACGCCCTCGGCAACTACGGCGACCTCTTATTAGACGTCGCGCTTCATCCGGCGATGGGCACCTACCTCAGCCACGCCGGCAATCAGAAGGCCGATCCGTCCATCCCGCGCTACCCGGACGAGAACTTCGCCCGCGAGTCGATGCAGCTCTTCACCATCGGCCTCTGGGAACTCAATCCCGATGGCACCCGCAAGCTGGATATCCACGGCGAGCCGATCCCCACCTACGACAACGGCACCATCACCGAACTCGCCCGCGTCTTCACCGGCCTCTACTACGACTCGCCCTACGGCTGGGGCGGCGCTGGCTGGGCGGATGAGCACTTCACCAAGCCCATGGTGATGTATGCCGACCGCCACGACTTCGACGCCAAACAACTCCCCCACGGCTTCGTCGTCCCACCTCGCGAACCGACCGAAAGCAATGGCATGCAAGACGTCCGCGACGCCATCGACGCACTCTTCCGCCATCCGAATACTCCTCCTTTCGTCAGCCGCCAGCTCATCCAGTTCCTCGTCACGGACAATCCCTCGCCCGCCTACATCAATCGCGTGCAGGACGTCTTCGTGAACGACGGCACCGGCAAGCGCGGCAACCTCGGTGCCGTGGTGAAAGCCATCCTCCTCGATCCCGAAGCCCGCGAACAACCGCTCTCCCCGAACTTCGGCAAGGTCCGCGAACCGGTCGTGAAGACCATGCACCTCGGCCGCCTCTTCAAGCTCGCCGAGACGCACCCCAACTTCGTCTGGTGGAACTGGACCGAGACCTACTACGGATTCAGTAAACAAGAGCCAACGAACTCGCCCAGCGTCTTCAATTTCTACACGCCCGTCTATCAGGCTCCCGGCGAAATCCGGAATGCCGGCCTCGTCAGCCCCGGCTTCCAGATCGTCGACACCTACTCGTCCATCTCCTTCCCGAACTTGATCTGGGAATACCTGCACCGCGGCTTCCGCTCGTCCTATGACTGGTGGTATCCGCTCGATTACTCGGACACCCTGCTGCTCGCCGAGAACCCGGCCGCACTGGTCGATCACGTGAACCTTCTCGTCTGCGCCGGCTCCATGACCGCCCGCACCCGCGGCATCCTGCTCAATGCCGTTTCCCAATCCTCGCTCGCACCCAAGGAACGCGTCGCCCTCGCCATCTGGACCGCGATGACTTGCCCCGAAGGTGCCATCCAACGCTGAACCCATCATGAACCGCCGCAGATTCCTCGGAGAAGCCAGTTGCGCCGCGATCGGTTCGACCTCCGTCCTCTCGACGCTACTCAACTTGACGATGGCGAACCACGCCGCCGCTCAAGGTGGCTTCGGCACTCAGCGCAAGACCCTGGTCTGTGTCTTCCTGTCCGGCGGATGCGACACCTTCAATCTGCTCGTCCCCACCGGCGCGGGCTACAGCGAGTATGCCGCCGCCCGCTCCAACCTCGCGATCCCTCAGGCACAGCTGAGGACACTCACCGGCACGAACTTCGGGCTCCACCCCTCCTGCTCGAAGCTCGCCGAGATGTTCAATGGCACCGGCTCTTTCGTGGGTAAGAAGCGCGTGAGCATGCTCGCGAACGTCGGCACCCTGATCGAGCCGATCCCCAGCAAGACCGCCTACCTCAATGGCAGCGTTGCCCTGCCCAAGGCGCTCTTCTCCCACCGCGACCAGATCGAGCAATGGCAAACCTCCGTACCCCAGGGCATGCAGGTCCTCTCCGGCTGGGGCGGTCGCGCCGCGGACATCATCCACTCGACCCTCAATACCGAGCAGACCGGCGGCTTCTACATGCCGATGAATTTCTCCGTCGCTGGCAATTCCGCGTTCCAGATCGGCCAGAGCGAGGGACAATTCGTCATCACCGGCAGCGGCGCTCTCGCCTTCACCGGCTCCACCGGAGACTCCGCTTCACTCCAGGCAAAACAGAGCGTCATCGAGCAAACCGTCGAGAGCCCCATTGAACAGCACTACTCGAATCTCTTCCAGCGCACCCACGGTCGCATCACCGCGAACTCGATGGCTCGCGGCGAGGAGTTCCAGCAGCACTTCTCCAGCCCCGGCACGCTCAATGGCCAGGACGTGAACACGGTGGTGGCCAATGCTCCCTTCCCGAACCACTGGATCTCCGCGCAGTTCCGTGCCGCGGTGAAAACCATCGCCATCCGCCAGCAGCTCAAGCTGATGCGGCAGACCATGTTCATCGACTTCGGCGGCTGGGACCATCACGCCGAGCTGTTGGAAAACCACGCCAGCATGCTCGCGATCCTCGATGGCGCTCTCTACGCCTTCCAGCTGTGCCTCGAGACCCTTGGCCTTGCCAATGACGTGATCACCTTCACCGCCTCCGATTTCGGCCGCACCCTTCGCTCGAATGGCCAGGGCACCGACCACGCATGGTCGGGAAACCAGATCGTCATGGGCGGCCCCGTCGCCGGCGGCCTCATCCGCGGCAGCTTCCCCTCCCTCGTCATCGAGGGAAATGACGATGTCGGCCGCGGCGGCCGCATCTTCCCGAAACTCTCCGCCGACCAGTACTTCTGCGAGCTCCTGCGCTGGTTCGGGGTCACCGCCGGCGACATGGATGAAGTGCTTCCGAATATCCGGAACTTCTACGACCCCTATAGTAGTTCCAACCCCGTCGGCTTCCTCGCGTGAAGATCAACCGCCGGCTGTTCGTCTTGGGATTGATCCTCGCGCTCGCTTCCCTCGTCCCTCTGGCTTGGATGTTTCTGATCGTGACATCCAAGGGCCCTCCAAGTCCTCGGGAAGCATCAAGGGAACCTGCAATTCCGGATGGGCCACCCATACCCACCTCTCACATCCCCACCGCATCCGAGCGCCTTCTCGAAGGCTACGCCGACCCCTCGACACCACCCATCGAGGACCTGAAAAAAGTCCAGCGCGTCGTCGCCGGCTACTTCTCGGTCGTCAAGGACGCCAGCCGCTTCCCCATCGGCGGCAATGCCGATCTCGCCGCCGCCCTGCGCGGCGAAAACCCCAACCGCGAGACTTACCTTCCGGAAGGACATCCGGTGTTCTCGAAGGACGGCTTGCTGATCGATCGCTGGGGCTCTCCGCTCGTGGTCCATCCGGAAGCATGGACTCAACTCGAACTCCGTTCAGCCGGCCCCGACAAGATCGCCTACACCTCCGACGATCTCGTCATGAAGCCATCAGGCAAGTGATCGCCAAGATTCCGCAACGAGGCGTCAGCCCATCGCAAGGGCACATCAAGATTCGGCAAGCGGGCGTTAGCGCCACATTCGGTACTCCGCCACGCTGTGGGCCGCATGAAGCACAAATTGTTAGCCCCCTTCCTCGCAGCAGCAGCCCTAGTGGCTCCCGGCATTACCTCTGCCACCACCGTCGGACTCCCTAACGGACTCGTTGCCACCACTTGGGACACCTTCACCGGCACCAACTTCAGCAACGCGCCCTCGACCAGTTCCACTGGCCAGGTCACGGGAACCCTCACCTCGGTAATGACCGGCGGCGCTGTGTTCGGCGGAGGAGACCGGCTCTATTCCGGAACCTTCGTTCCCGGCCAGGATCCATTCTCGTTCAACCTGACGGCCCAGGGAACGGTCAACCAATCGTTCGACCAACTCAGCGTCGTCCTGAAGTTCACCTCCCCTGACAACACGGCCGCAGGTGCTCTCGGACACTTCGACATCACCTTGGAGGCCGCTGGCGCCGCCGCTGCAGCAGCTTCCGCCCAGACCGTGATCACCAGCTTCCTTGAGGGCGCGAATACGTTCTTCATCGTCAAATTTGACTGGAACGGCCTCAGCCTCGCTGCCGCCGACACCTACAAGTTCAACGTCACGAGCGACATTGGCCACGTCTCGCTGGATGCCATCCAGATCGTCCCCGAGCCAACCTCTGCTGCCCTCGGCCTTCTCGGCACCGCGATGCTAGTGATCCGCCGCCGTCGCAAGTAAGATCCCATACGCAACCAAAAGCCGCGCTCGCGACCCCAGTCGCAGCGCGGCTTTTTCTATGACCGGGAGCGCGGGATTCATCCCGCCTCGTTGGTCCGGCGACTCAACCTCCCAAGCGGAATAAATCCCCCGCTCCCAGCAAACCCTCAGCTCCTCTCCTACGGCTTCGAAAGCCTGAAAAACCCACGCCCCGAAGCATTCGCCGCAGCACTCACCTCCCAATTTCCCGAACTCTGCACCGCTCCATTCACCTGCGTCCATGGCCCCGATGGACTTCCCGCAGTTTCAAGAACCCACCCCGTGCTCCCACTAACAGGCCAGCGCACGTGAACCGAAGCACCCGATGACGTCAGCGCCAATACCGGCGGAACCACCGGCGCCTCAGCCCTCGTGATCACCAGCTGCGGCCCATACCCCGTCACCTCCATCGAAGCGAAAGTCACATTGAGCGCTGTCGTCTCGCTCTCCGCCTGAAGCGCGAACCCATAGTTGGCGACACTCCCCGCGGCCCACGCGACCACCAGCGGCTTCACCTCCACCTCGACCCAGCTTCCCGACGATCCCGCAGGCACCGCCAGCAAACCCACGGGATCCGCCGCCACGAAATGATTCCAGCGCAGCGTCGGATTCGTGATTGTCCATGCCGCCGTCTGACGCAGGATCTGGATATTGCCGGGCACCAGATCACCGAAACTCGGATCGGGAGGCACCACGAAAAGCCGCAACTTCGCCGTTCCAATCTCAGCAGCCGGAATCGCCAGACCGGCAAGATTGAATTGGATCAGCGCCCGCTGTGAGTGCGGCGAACCCACCCCGCTGGAATTGATCCCCAGCGTGGTAATCGTCCCCGTGGCGCGATCGGTGTAGGAATAGATGTCGCTGTCCTTGGTCGGACCCAGCGTCACGGTTTCAGCGGCAGCAGTCAGGCTGCACGCCAGCATCAGAATCGCAGCTCTCATGATGTCTTGTTAGAAGGTCTTGGTAATGGACACGCTGAAGTTCCTGCCCGGCGCAGTGGAGCGATCCGTCGTGGCGTTGCCGCCGAGGTGCCCATTGCCACGGCGCACCGAACCCCACGCCCAGTATTTCTCGTCGAAGATGTTGTTGAGCCCGGCGTGAATCGACACGGTCTCCGTCGGCTCCCACCACGCGGCCAGATCCAGAGTGAACCACGCAGGCGGCCGGAAGAAGGTTCCCTGGTTGGTGCTATCGTCGACTCGCTCCACCTTCGCGGTATAGATCCCCGACAAGCGTGCACCGAAGCGCCCCTCCGGATCCTCATAGCCAATGAAGCTCGCCGTCTTCCACGGTTCGATCGAGTTCAGCGGCACATCGTCCGTCAGGTTGTTGCCGATCGACTTGCCGGTGCTCAGCCCCAGCTGCCAGCCCTCCGCCTTCTTCTGGAAATAGCCCGCGTCGAGCATGCCACCGAGTTCGAAGCCATAAATCTCCGCCTCGCCACGGTTCACGGTCGTGACGATTTCGCGGCCATCGTCAGCCAGCTCGCCGGTCGGCACTCCATTCTCGATGAAATCGCGATAGCGCGTGTAGAAGAGGGACGACTGGAATCGGCCGGCCTTTCCTTCCGCCTTGAAGCCAAGCTCGAAGGCATCGCTCTGCTCCTCCTCCAGCGAGGGATTCGGAACCGTCATCGCTCCCGCCGGATTCCCCCCGGACGGCGGGTGATCGAAGATCATCGACAGCTCCTCCGCCGTCGGGTTCCTCACGCCACGCGCATAGGTGCCATACCACTGCACGATGTCGCTCGGCTTCCACGCGAGATTCAGTCGCGGCGAAATCGAGAAGTTCTCATAGTCGGTCGGCGGCTCTTGCCCGAATCGGCCAAGCTCCGCGAGACGGTCAAGATAAGCCTGGTTCGGATCCGGCTTGATCCCCTGCCAATCGAGCCGCAGCCCGGGCGTGATGAACCACTTGCCATCCACCTTGATCTCGTCCTGAACGAATACACCGGCCCGCGTCGTGTCGGTCGGAGCGAAGGATGTGCGGTTCACATCGTCCGGCGTTCCAGAGTCGAGCCGCGTGAAACGGTTGTCGCCACCTTCCAGCGACAGATCGATACCCGCCATCCCTCCATGAATCACCCGCCCGCCATCACCGAACTCGCGCCGCGCAACGGACGATAGTCCCATGATGTCGGTATCGAAGCTGATCCGCTGTTGCCGCGTCCGCTCGGTGCCGGGAATCGGATTGCCACCGATCACGATCGGCTTCGAGGCCGAGTCGTTATCACTGACCGTGCCAGCATGCTGCCAGTAAACGTGACTATCGAGCTGATCGACCCACGACTGCGACTGCGGCGTCCACTGCCACTTCAGGCTCGCCCGCTGGCGATCGAGCAGCTGGTTGTTGTAGACGTAGTCGTTGAAAACCGGAAACGCCGACGACGCAGCACTTCGGACATTCGTGGAACCCTCGCGATCGAACATTTCCAGGGCGAACCGGAACACATGATCACCCAGGACATGCTCGGCCTTCAGCAAGGCGGAGTTCGAAGTGAAGTCCGCCGGATTCGGCGGCTCGTAGCCATTGTTCGCCGTCTCTTCACCATGGCGGCCGGCGTAGAGCAGCATCACGGAGGTATTCCCCTTCTTCACCGCACCACCCACCTGCCCCGCGATGCTTTCATTCGCGGAGAAGTACTGCGTTCGCACGAGTCCACCGGCATTGCGGCCGCCCAGCATGCTCTCCGGATCCGGCGTCCTGAAGGTAATCACGCCACCGAGCGCATCACTGCCATAGAGCGCACTCGCTCCACCTTTCAAGACCTCCACCAGGTCAAACATCGCCGGATCGAAGTAATCCCGCCCGATGCCACCCGCTCCATCGCCACTTCCCATGTCGAAGGACGTCGACACATACTGCGGCGGCTGGCGGATCCCATCGAGCTCGATGGCCACACGGTTCCCCTCCGCACCACGGATATTGATGCTCCCGTATCCGGACTGCCCGTAGGCAAACGCACCATCCCCGCTCGAAAAGTCGAACGGCAGCGAGACCGTCGGATCATACTTCGCGAAGCCGGAGAGATCCTGGCTGCCAGTACGCAGCAGGTCTTCCGCTCCCATATGGAGCGTCGTGCCAGCGGAGTCGATCCACCGCTGCTCGGTGCGAGTGCCCACGACGACCATGTCGCCGAGACTCTCGACCACCGATCCCTCGTCCCCGGCGGCAGGTACCTCCTCAGGATCTGCCGCCGAGGCGGGGTGCAGCGCCATACCGATGGCGAACGTTACCTGGAAAAAAATGGAGTGGCGCACGATGAAAGGGGCCGCGCTATTGCGCGATCACGAATGGCTTCAAGGTCTCGCGGATCTTGTCCACGCCCGGGGTCTTGCCGTCTTCTGCTTCTGCGACCAGTTCGGAGACCAGATCCTGAAGTCGTCCTTCATCCGCCTTCGTCAGCACCTTGATGCTGCCCTTCTCCGGCGAAAGCTCATCCCACACGTTGCGGATCTCTTTCCACAGCGGCGCGGTCTTTTCCCAATAGCTGTTGGCCTTCGCGAAATCGTGATCCTTCACCCGCAGATACGGATTGAATCCCACCTCGCGGCACAGCGGATAGGCCTTCCCGTCGCGCTTCACCCACTTGGTGTTGTCCTGCTCGTGGAACCAGCCTTCCTTGGTGATCGTGTGGCGATTGGTCACCACCAGCAGGTCGTAGTCATCGCGCTTCTCTTCGCGCCGCGGCTTCGGGCGGTTGGCTTCGGAGGTCCATTCGCTGGTCTCCTCGCCATGCACCCAGGCAGCGATTCCTTCGTAGCGCGGCGAGTCATCCACCTGCGTCACGCGCTGGCTCCACTTGCCCTTCGCTTCCTCCGCCGTGAGCGTCTTCGCGGTCCACACCCGGCTGCCCTGGAACTCGAGGATCTCCGTATCCTCATAGGTCCAGATCTGCGCCCAGTGCTTCACCACCATCGGTCCGGCCTGGAGGATGTGCTGGAGCACGATGCGCTTGCCGCTGTCCTCCACCACCTTGACGGTTTCGAAGGCCTCTTCGGTGTATGGCTTATCTTCCACCTTGTAGCCTTCATGCATCGAGAAGGTCTCTTGGAAATGGAAGCCGACCTTGAAGTCGCCGGCCATGGACAGGATCGCCTTCCGATCCTTTTCAAAGCTCGCGTCGTCGGCGAAGGCGGTGCTCCCGAGGAACAGCACCGCAAGCAGGAATGACAATGGTTTCATGAGATGTTTGTTAGAGGACCTGACGGCGGCGGCGCGCGATCAGTGGCAGCGCGGCGAAGGACAGCAGCAGCGCGGATGGCTCCGGAATCACTTGGACAAAGGAGTTCCCCACATCGATCTGCGACGCGGTGACCGACGTGTGGATCCCGATCGGAGCCGACAAGGTGATCGAAGTGATCGTCTCGTTGATCGACGAGAGGTTCCACTGCCAGGCATACGCCGTGTAGAGGATCGGATCCGGCCCGAAGTTGTCGCGCAGCTCGCTGTTGCCGCTCTTGAAGGCGATCGGCGCGATCACCTGGCTGCCGGACTCCGTCGTCACCGTGATGAAAGGCCCGCCATTGTATGGCCAGGCAAGGTCCGGATTCGGCGAACCCTCGATCTGCCACACCACGCTCGCGATATCGAACGAAGCCGTCTGGGTCGCAGTGACCGTGTAGTCAGCAGTGAAGCTGTAAAAACCGAACGAGCCTTGGAACGCACTCGAAGAGATGTTGATCGTCCCACCCGATCCCGAGCTCGGAGTCCTCGTCGGATTTTCTCCCGTGAGATTTCCCCAAACTGTTGTCGTCTGCTGCGTTCCTCCTAAATCCAGATTCGACAGGAGAACTGCCGCCTGAGCCGGGAGCCCCGTGAGCATGATCGCGAGGGCAGGGATCGCCGTGAACAGACGGCGGCGGCGGCGTGTCGGAGTGGTATGCATGTCGAGCGGAAGCACGCCCCCACCTTCCTCACCCCCCTCCCCCCGCGCTCCCGGCCTCTTGCCAATTCATGGCGCGGAATTGCGAGCATCGCCCCATCATGGCAATTGACCGCTAAGAGGTGACAACCGGCCGCCAAGTGCAAATAAACTCTTGAGACGCATTCGCAATTACGCTCATCTGTCGCTCCTGCCTCCATGTCCTCCTCCTTCTCCGCCACCCTCCTTCACGATGGATCCGGTGTGGCGCTACGTGGCGTGGACGCGGAAGTCTCCTACGCCGCAGACTGGAGCAGCCTGCTGGCACCGGAGATGGGCCATCTCGTGCTGAATCTGGATGGTCACGGCGTGATTCTTGGCCGCCACGTCCGGCTGGGCATAGTCCCGGGTACCGCTTCGATTCTGAAAATCGCCGCCGGCGAATCAGTCCACGCCAGCCGCTTGGCGGGTGATGGACGCCACCGCTTCGTCGTGGTTTCAGCGACTTCCGCTTGGCTGGCATCGAATTTTGGCGAATCCGTCACCGCCTTGCACCCCCTGTTGCGAAATGTGGACAGTCCGCAGCACACCGGTTTGCTCCGTTCCATGAATCTGGCGGAGCGGGATCTCTGCGAATCCCTTCTCCAGCCACCGGTCCAGCGGATCCTGCGACCGGCCTGGTTCCGCGGGAAGGCCTTGGAATGCTTGAGCGTCTTCGGCGGGATTCCCAAATCCGCCGGTCCCGATCACGACCCGATACGCCAGCGCGTCGACGCGGCGACCCAATGGCTGCGCGACCATTTCAGGGAAGACCTCGACCTCCTCACCGCATCCCGGCACGTGGGATGCGCGCCGCACTACTTGAGCCGCCTTTTCCGCCAGCACACCGGGAAGACCTTGAGCCAAAAGCTTCGCGAAATCCGCATCGACCGCGCCGCCACGCTGCTGCGGAACGGCGGCTTCAATGTCACCGAGGCGGCCTTCGAGGTGGGCTACAACAGCCTCAGCCACTTCACCAAGGCCTTCGTCGCCGAGAAGGGCGTGCGCCCATCCGACTGGCGCGCGGCGGGGTAACCCGGCCCCGGACCTTTTGCATCTTGCGGGTAAGGACGATCCGGCTTAGTCAGGGAATGGTATTTTCCACGACTGCCATGAAAACGAAGAAAGCTCATCGCGCCTGCGAAGCCTGCGCCTTCTGGAATCCTATGGAGGAGTCCCACGGCGAATGTCGCCGACACGCCCCCCAGACCGTCGCCTTCGAAGTCGACGATGAGGTGAAGTTCGAATCGATGTTTCCCGTCACCGCCTCGGACGACTGGTGCGGGGACTACGAAAAAGCCGACTGATCCCCCTGCCGGGCCCTTCACCGAGGACTCTAACGGTTGGGCGTTTTCTATTGCGACAAGGTCTCAATTAGGCTTTCGTCCGCCCCGTGACGCTTACGCCACACGAAATCGACGCCCTGTTGTTGCCCTTGGCTCCCTCGCTTGCAAGGGAAGCCGACACCATCCTCGACTTGCGGGAGTTGTTGATGTCCAAGGGACAACCCGGCAAGTGCGTGCGTTGCTTTTTCCGGCTTTTTACCGCTGCCGGCACCGACTCCCTGCCGAAATTGGCCCCGCTCCGGGACTTCCTTGAGCGGCATCTGGAAATCGCAGTCCGTGCCGATGGCTCCGAGCTGGAGACTCTGCCCGTGAAGCTCCGCCAAGGCGAAAACCTTGAAGACTTCTGCCTTCGCTCGATGAAGCAGGTCCGTTTGGACCGCACCTATCAGGCGCAGCGCGTGGATCTCGCCTTCCGCTTCAAGGCCGCCGCTTGAGCAGCCTTCTCGCGTAGCGGAGCGGCTCAGCCGTTCCGGTTTCTAGCGGCCCTACCCACAGCGGCACTCTCGTACCTTCATCCCCCACCCTTTACAGTGGTTCAGTGGCAATTCGGCAATCACCCGTCTTGCCCTCCCCCCGGGGGTGACTAGCATTTCCCCCCTTCCGCAGGTCCTAGCCGCCCATGAACCGCATTTTTGTCGAGAAGCTGCCCGCCTTTAACGCCGAGGCCCGTCACCTCCTGCACGATCTCCGCGAATCCCTCGATCTCCCTTCCCTCGAAGGCGTCCGCATCATCCAGCGCTACGACATCGACGGCCTCACCGACGCCCAGTTCGAGCAGGCAGCCCGCTTGATCCTTTCCGAGCCTCAGGTCGACGTGACCACCGCCACGCTCGCTCTTGTCGCAAACGAGACCGCATTCGCCGTCGAATACCTTCCAGGCCAGTTCGACCAGCGTGCCGACTCTGCCGCGCAGTGCGTCCAGATCCTCACCGGCCAGGAGCGCCCGCTCGTCGCCTCCGCCAAGGTCGTTGTGCTGAAAGGCAACGTCTCCGCCGATGACCTCGCCCGCATCAAGGGCTACGTTATCAACGCCGTCGATTCCCACGAGGCCCGCATGGACCTCCCGGAAAGCCTGCAGCCAAAGATCAACACACCTGCCGACGTCGCGATTCTAACAGGCTTCACCACCAAGCCCGCCACCGACCTCGCCGCCCTCCGCAAGGACCTCGGCCTCGCGATGTCCGATGCCGACCTCGCCTTCTGCCAGACCTATTTCCGCGACGAGGAAAAGCGCGATCCGAGCATCACCGAGATCCGGATGCTCGATACCTACTGGTCCGACCACTGCCGCCACACCACCTTCCTCACGAAGATCGACGAAGCCACCTTCGCCCCCGGCACCGAACCTGTCGAGAAGGCATGGCAAACCTACCTGGCCACTCGCAAGCAACTCGGCCGCGAAGAGAAGCCGGTCACGCTGATGGACATCGCGCTCATCGGCATGCGCGAACTCAAGGCCAGCGGCGAACTCGATAACCTCGAAGTCTCCGACGAAGTCAACGCCGCCTCCATCGTTGTCCCGGTGAAGATCGACGACCGCCCTGAGGAAGAGTGGCTTGTGATGTTCAAGAACGAGACGCACAATCACCCCACCGAAATCGAGCCCTTCGGTGGTGCCGCCACCTGCCTCGGTGGCTGCATTCGCGATCCACTTTCCGGTCGCTCATACGTCTATCAGGCCATGCGCGTCACCGGTGCAGGCAATCCCCTGACACCTTTCGCCGAGACCCTGCCGGGCAAGCTCCCGCAGAAGAAGATCTGCCAGATCGCCGCACACGGTTACTCGTCCTACGGCAATCAGATCGGCCTCGCCACCGGCCAAGTCGCCGAAGTCTATCACCCCGGCTACGTCGCCAAGCGCCTCGAAATCGGTGCTGTCGTCGCTGCCGCACCGCGTTCCCAAGTCTTCCGCGGCACCCCCGCTGCCGGCGATGTCATCCTTCTCATCGGCGGCCGCACCGGCCGCGATGGCGTCGGCGGCGCCACCGGCTCCTCCAAGGAACACACCGACACCGCCCTCGAAAACTCCGCCGAAGTCCAGAAAGGCGACGCGCCCACCGAGCGCAAGATCCAGCGCCTCTTCCGCAATCCGGAACTCACGAAGAAGATCAAGATCTGCAACGACTTCGGTGCCGGCGGTGTCTCCGTCGCCATCGGCGAGATTGCACCTTCGCTCGATATCGATCTCGATGCCGTGCCGAAGAAGTACGATGGCCTCGATGGCACCGAGCTCTCCATCTCCGAGTCCCAGGAACGCATGGCCGTCTGCATCGATCCCGCGGATGCCGCCTACTTCATCGCCGAGTCCGACAAGGAAAACCTCGAATGCGTGAAGGTCGCCGTCGTCGGTGACCACGGTCGCCTGCGCATGAGCTGGCGCGGCAAGACCATCGTCGATCTCAGCCGCGCCTTCCTCGACACCAATGGCGTCCAACAAACCGCCAAGGTCCACGTCGCCGCGCCCGAAGGCATCTTCCAGTCCGCCTTCAATCTCCCGCAGTCGGGGACCAAACTGCTCTCCGACCTCAACCACTGCTCTCAAAAGGGCCTCGGCGAGCGCTTCGACGGCTCGGTCGGCGCCGGCACCGTGCTGTGGCCCTTCGGCGGTAAGCACCAGCTCACCCCGCCCGATGCGATGGTGGCGAAGCTCCCGCTGTTAGAGGGCAATACCGATGTCTGCACCTACATGAGCTGGGGCTTCAATCCCCACCTCTCGGCATGGTCGCCCTTCCACGGTGCCGTCTACGCGGTCACCGAGTCCGTCTGCAAGGCCGTCGCCGCAGGCGCGAAACTCTCGGATGTTAGACTCACCCTGCAGGAATACTTCCCGAAGCTCGGCGGCGATGCTGCGCGCTGGGGCCTTCCTTTCGCCGCGTTGTTAGGTGCCTTCCACGCCCAGCATGGCCTGCGCCTCGCGGCCATCGGCGGCAAGGACTCGATGTCCGGTTCCTTCAACGATCTCGACGTCCCGCCGACACTCGTCTCCTTCGCCCTCGCCCCCGGCCAAGCCAGCCTCGCCCTCTCGCCTGAGTTCAAGAAACCCGGCAGCACCTTGTCCCTCGTCAAGGTCGCTCGCGACGACGACCAGCTTCCGGAGTTCGAAAACCTCCGCGAAGTCGCCGCTGCGCTCCACGAGCTGAATGCCTCCGGCAAGATCCTCTCCATGAAAGCCCTCGGTGCCGGTGGCCTCATGCATGCCGTCGCCACCAGCGCCTTCGGCAACCGCGTCGGCGCGAACATCACCGCCGATCTCCAGCCCTACGCCGAGCGCTACTTCTGCTTCCTCGTCGAGCACGATGGCGAACTGCCCGCATCTCTCTTCGCCCGCGTCCTCGGTGAAACCATCGCCGAGCCCGAACTCAACTTCCCCGGCGAAAGCCACAAGCTCGATGACCTCCAGGCCGCCTGGCTCGGCACCCTCGAGCCGATCTATCCGACCAAGGAAGACTCAACCGTCGCCAATACGCCTCACCTCTCGCTCGCCGCATCGTTCACCGGCAGCAAGCACACCTCCTCGGCCAAGCACGCGAAGCCGAAGGTCCTCATCCCCGCCTTCCCCGGCACCAATAGCGAATACGACTCCGCCAAGGCCTTCCGCGAGGCCGGAGCCGAAGCCGAGATCCAGGTCTTCCGCAATCTCAGCTCACGCCACATCGAGGAATCGCTCGAAGCCTTCGCACAGAAGATCCGCGAGTCGCAGATCCTGATGTTCCCCGGCGGCTTCAGCGCCGGCGACGAGCCCGATGGTTCCGCCAAGTTCATCGCCACCGTCATCCGCAACCCGCGGGTCGCCGATGCGATCATGGACCTGATCAAGAACCGCGACGGCCTAGTGCTCGGCATCTGCAATGGCTTCCAGGCCCTGATCAAAACCGGTCTCGTCCCCTACGGCGAAATCCGCGACCCGCACGCCGACGCACCGACGCTCACCTTCAACGATATCGGCCGCCACGTCTCCTGCTACGTCACCACCCGCATCGCCAGCACCCTGTCACCATGGATGGCCGGCATGGAAGTCGGCGACCTGCACAGCGTCCCTGTCTCCCACGGTGAGGGCAAGTTCCTCGCCAGCCCCGCGGTCATCGCCGACCTCGCGGCCAAGGGCCAGATCGCCACGCAGTACGTGGACACCGAAGGCACCTACTCGATGGAGATCGATATCAACCCGAACGGCTCCCTCTTCGCCATCGAAGGCATCACCAGCCCCTGCGGCCGCGTCTTCGGGAAGATGGCCCACACCGAACGCAGCGGCACTCTCGTCGGCAAGAACATCCCCGGCGAAAAGAAACAGCCGATCTTCGCAGCGGGCGTGAAGTGGTTTGCTTGAGCTATTGTCTGCCGACCTGGAGGCTCGGGCAAATAGTCACCTAACACCATCTCCGACGTCCTAGCTCGAGTGGCGCAGGGGACGTTGACGGTTTCGAGTGCCTTGTTAGCATGACTCCATGATGCGTTATCTCGCTGTCGCTGCGGTCTTGATCCAATTTGCAGCGGCGGAAGGGGGCTCCCCAGTAGGCTCCAGGGAATTTCGCATGGCGGAAGCCGCTCGTGCCGGCGACTTGAAGCAGGTGACCAAGCTGCTCGATGCAGGGCTACCCGTCTCTGCGGTGCTTGCGCCCGACGACTACAAAGGCGAAGCACCCAAGTATCAGGCGATCCATCTCGCCGCCTACCGGCGGCACGTTGCGGTGGTCCGCCTGCTGCTCGACCGAGGTGCGAACGTGAACGCCCGTGATTCCTATGGCACAACGCCACTCCAATCCTCCGGAGACTTGGAGACCGCCCGGTTCCTATTCTCGCGGGGGGCGAAGGTGGTGGTGGACGGCGATGCCGGGGGCGGGTGCATCAACTCCGCCGCTGCGCAAGGCGACATCTCGATGATCCGCTTCTTCCTCAACCATGGCGCTAAGATCAATGCCTTGGAGAAAATAACCGGGCACCGGCCAATGCATTCCGCCGTGTTCGCCAGCGGTCCGGATGGCATTGTTGGGACCTGCACCTATCTTTTGGAACATGGTGCCGATCCGAGATCGAAGACCGGGCGCGTGGAGTTCGATTCCCCCGCCGGCCAAGAGCCTCTGCATCTGTTGGCATCCAGGCAGACGAGTGACATCACCGAGGAAGTCAAAGCCGCCGAACTGCTGATCCGCCACGGAGCCAGCGTCACCGCCGTGGATGCCAAGGGACAACAACCGCTTCACGTCGCCGGACACAAGGAGATGGTGAGCTTGCTTCTCGCGAATGGGGCTCCGGTCAATCCCTGCGATAACGAGCAGCGCCAGCCGATCCACCGGTTCGTGTTTTTCCCTGACGGCGAAATGATCAAGGTCTTACTGGATCACGGCGCTGACATTGACGCGCTCGATGGCGATGGAAATACCGCCCTCGATATCGCTGCCCTATGTGGGAACGACCATGTCATCAAGGTCTTGCTCGCCCGGGGCGCCCGGCCGACGCAGAAGACGATCAAGACCTTGATTGAATCAGAAGGCGTGGATTCGTCGACGGCACGCCTCCTGAGAAGCGCCAGGTTCAGGGTCGGCAGGCTCGCAGGGCAATAGTCCGCGGAAGCATCACTTGATCCCTAACAGCTCCACCTCGAACACAAGCGTGCTGTTAGGCGGGATGGCCGGACTCGGGCTGTTCGCACCATAGGCGAGATTGGCCGGGATCTCGAACTTGAACTTGTCCCCCACCACCATCAACTGCACGCCCTCGGTCCAGCCGGGGATCACCCGGTTGAGCGGAAAGGTGGCGGGCTGGCCGCGATCCACCGAGCTATCGAAGACCGTGCCGTTGAGCAGCGTGCCGTGATAGTGAACGGTGACCTCATCGGTTGACTTCGGATGCACCTTGCCAGTCCCTTTCTTGAGCACGGCATACTTCAGACCGCTGGCAGTCCTCGTCATTCCGCCCGCATCGGGTTTGCTCTCGCCCGCGGCAGGAGGCGGAGTCGAGCCGGTCTTGGAATTGCAGGCAGCCAGACCAAGCGCGGTCACGGAGCAAAGGAGCGGGAAGAAGGATTTCATGGAAGACTTGGTTTCGCCTTCAAACTCCGCACCCCACGCCAAGCGGTCAAGGAGCGATCAAAGCTCGTTATACTTCAAGTTGTTCCCCCGTGCCTTGTCCTCGGGATAGCGGTGTTCATTCCGCGCGATCTTCGCCTCCATCACCTCGCCCAGGTTCATCCCGAGCAAGTCCGCCATTTCAAACAGCAGGATCCCCACATCCGCGATCTCCGAGGCGATCTCGTCACGACGCTCGTCCGCCCGCTTCTCCACCTGGTCCGGCTGCTGCCACACGAAGTGCTGCAGCAATTCCCCCGCCTCAGCCGCAATCGCGACCGCCATGTCCTTCGGATTGTGGAACTGCTCCCACTCCCGCGCCGCCACGAAGCTCCGGATGCGTGAAGTAAGCTCGGCAATCGAATCGGACATGCCCTCATCCAATACCGGCCGCCCTCCAAACGAAACCGCAATTTCCATCCCCACCCCAGTTGCACCACATGAACACCACGTGCATGGTGGACCATGACTAGTACCCCGCATGCGTGGGACGACCCGTTGAAATGCCACGTCGGCGATTGGATTCCCGCCACCGCCGCGACGGTTCGCACTTGGGACCAAAGAAAAGGACAATATTGGTATCGGGTCGGCGGCTTCATCTGCCGCAGCATGAGCGGTGCAGGCCCCGTGAATCCCGCGGTCCCTTGGGGCTTCGAATTCCGCCGCCTTCCCGCCATCGGCAAGTGGGCATGGGTCCGCTGCTGCTGAAGTCCCACGGAAACGGAATACCGAGCCTCCTTGCATCCTCACGCCGTCATGCATAGTTCTCTGCCAATGAAAGCCGCCCTCACGCTCGCCGCCGCGATCTCGCTCTGCGCCTGCTCGGCGGATGAATCCAAGAAGACCGCCATGGAAACCGCCGACAAAGCCCCCGAGCAACCGACCGGCAAGGTCGAGAAGACCGACGAGGAGTGGAAGAAGATCCTCACCCCGGAACAATACCGCGTCCTCCGCAAGTCCGGCACCGAGGCCCCGAATGGCGAGGTCTACAAGCAGTTCAACAAACAAGGCGGCGGCACCTACTACTGCGCCGCTTGTGGCGCGGAACTCTTCACCTCGAAGGAGAAGTTCGACAGCCACTGCGGCTGGCCGTCCTTCTACGATCCTTCCAAGGCCAAAAACGTCACCACCAAGGATGACTACTCAGGCGGTACGCTCCGCACCGAAGTGAATTGCGCCAAGTGCGGCGGCCACCTCGGCCACGTCTTCAAGGGCGAAGGCTTCGACACCCCGACCGACCAGCGCTACTGCATCAACGGCGTCGCCCTGAAGTTCGTTCCAGACAATGCGGAAAAGGCTCCCGAGAAGGCCCCGGAAAAGAAGTGAATGCCCGCTTGCGAGAATAGCCCGCTTCACTAGGCTCCCCGCGATGCCGGGATGGCGGAATTGGTAGACGCACCTGATTTAGGTTCAGGCACCGAAAGGCGTGCAGGTTCGAGTCCTGTTCCCGGCACTAAAAACTAAGCGACTGTCGGAAAAACTCACCTTCCGTATTCCACCGGTCAATTCTCGATCACCGGAAAAGCGCAAGGGAGCGCTAAATATTACCTCCCTTCGCGCTGGATGATTCCCGCCGGATTCGACAAAAGTTGAAGTGAAGGGGCGGAACTGAAGACCGCAATTGACACGAGCCTTCATCCATCGTCCGCCCCTTCCCCCACATTTTTAACCGAAATCCCGGTGTCGGGCAATAGCGACCGACTGCGGGTTATTCCCTACCCGAAGTGCGCCATGAATGAGCTCAAACAACGACTGGCCGCTCTCGGATTGAGCGAAGAACAAGTCGATGGGGCGATCAAGACGGTCGCCGAATTCGTCAAATCCAAGGTACCGCCAGAATATCAGGGCATGGTCGATTCCCTGATGGCTGGCCAAACGCCCGACCTCTCCTCCGTCGGCGGCGGACTGCTCGACAAGGTCAAGGGCATGTTCGAGTGATCCCAAGCAGGACAGGAGACCGGCAGACGGTTTCCTGTCCCTACTTGAGCCAGAGGCTTCACTCCACTTTCAGGTGGAGGAACTTCTTCACCTCGCCCGGGCCCACATTGAGCGTGGCGCGGATTTGCTCGCGGGTAGCCTCGTCGGCGATCACCTGCGTGCTGATGCCGGAATTGAACCAGCTGCCCAAGCTGTCCGACCATTCCACCGCACCGGAGACATCGGTCGCGGATTTCAAGTGCCACCACGTCAGCGTGAGCGTGGTTCCGGACTTGGCGAAGACGGGCAGGGATGCGGAGGCATCAGGCGTTCCCGGATTCGCACCCAGGTAGTACTCCAGCACGTTCGCCATCCCATCGAAGTCCGGATCGCCATCCATCGCACTGGAAGACAAGCCAGGGTAGCCGGCGATCCACCCGGCATAGCCACCGCTACCGGTGACGGTCAGCGTGAAGGATTGGGAAACGACCTCGGCAAGAGTGTTATAGCGCTCAATGACGATGAGATAATCGCCCGGTGCCGCGGAAAGAGTCCCGGACACCACGCCGGTCGCGGAATCGATCGTGAGATTCGCCGGAGTCTGCGACGTCGCACCGAAACGGAACAAGGCCGGAGCATTCAACGCACCGGAACGGATGTCCGCGATGAAAGCCACGTTGGCCGGCGTGTTACCTCCACCAGGGGTGACGCCATCCAGTGAGGCTTCGTTGTCGGTCGCGGTGACCACGAAGTTTCCAGCAGTGTAGCCGCTCGCGGTCGCGGAAATGGCCGACGTCTGCGGCCCATCCGCAACCGCATCGTCGATCGCTGCGACAGCGAAGGTCGCGGTCGTTTGACCCGCCAGAACCGTGACGCTGACGGGCACGGTGGCCGCTCCGGTATCGGAAGAAAGAAGCGAGACCACCACATCCGCTGCCGGGGCAGCGGAAAGCGTCACCGTGCCAGTGGCAGCGGAAGCGCCCGCATTCTCCGCGAAGGAAGCCGGGCTAACAGAGACCGTGACCGAGGGCCCCGATCCACCGCCACCATCGACGGTATGAGAGCCGAAGCCGTCAATGATATCCGTGCCGATCTGCACCCACTCGATCGAGGGATCGAAGACATCGGTGGAATTGGTGTCGCCGGTGAGAATGGATGGCTTGCGACGAATGGTCTTGTCCAGCGTGCTCACTCCACCACCGGTCCACGCAGTGCCGGGATCGACGCCGACCTGACCGATGCAATCGACGATCGCCGTGCCCTTCTTGAGCACCACCGCATCGTCGCCATTGAAGCTGAGATTTGCGGACGACGTTTGCGCCGTGACGGCAAGGGAAGCCCCGCTGTTCTTGATGACATGCGTGCCACCGGCGGCGATCGTTCCAGTCAAGGAGATGGTGGAAGTAGCGCCACTCGCCCCGTTAGCATAGATCTCGACCTTGTAGCCCGCAGTGCCGAGGTCCACAGCGGAAGCGGAAGGATTGTAGATCTCGAGGAACTTGTTGTTGCCCGTGCTGCCTTCCATGTATTCGGACATGAAGAGGTCGCCCACGGCACGCGTGATGCGTCGCGCCACCGCCGAGGTCGTGACGGTCCAGGCACCCACCGTGTCCGCAGCCGCGTCGCTACCACCGCCAAAGTAGGCGGCACTGCCACCGCTGACCCCACCGAGGTGCGGCGTCGCGGCATTCGACGAGCCATAGGAAACGCCAGCGACCGTCGTGCCCGCGGCGTTCTTCAGGAGGACGGCATCACCGCTGTTCCCCAGTGCAGGCCAGCTTCCGCTGAAGTAGGTCGCGTTGTTGCTGGCGAGCACGAGCTTCTTGTCGGACGCATCGGTATCGTCCGCGGGCAGCAAGGAGTCCTTCGCAGCACCATTGTAGATCACGATCAGCGTGCCAGCCGGAATCGCGTCCCAAACAGCAGCATCGGCGAACGTCAGCGTTCCCGAGTTGGAGTCAGCATATTTCCACTGACGGAACGAGGTCTCACGCAGGGTAAGAATCTCCACCCACTCCGAAGTACCGGAAACGCCTTGGCTGAATTCATTGATCAGCGCATCGCGGCTCACCGGTGAATCGGTTCCCCGCAGCACCAGGCCGCTGTCATACGAGAACGGCGAGCCATTCGCCACGGAGGAAGGCGGCCGGACCAGGCTGTTCACCGCCGTGGTGGTAAAGGCAACGCTCGAGCTCGTACCATCGGATGCGGTGATCTTGCAGCGCCACAGGAAACCCGCATTGCCAGCCGCCGCAGGCAAGCTCGCGGTGGTCACCCCGGCCGCAGTCCAAGTAACCGAGTCGGACGATTTTTCCCACGCATAGCTATAAGTCAGGCTCTGGCTCTCCGGATCGCTGGCCGTGAGACCAGTGACCGCGATCACTTCATCCGAAAACGCCTGCGGTGACGGAGCAAGCGACGCCGCAGTGATCACCGGCGGCTGATTGATCACGCTGATGGCGACCGCCCCGGAAGTGGTGGCCTTCCCTTCGCTGTCGGTGGCGATGGCCGTCAGGCTATGACTGCCGAGCGCAGGACTAAAGGAGAAGCTGAAGGGCGAAGTCGTATCCGTAGCCACCGGAGAGCCATTGTCGAGAAGCTGGACCGACGAAACGGTTCCAGCCGAACCCGTCGACGTCAGGTCGCTCGCCGCAACGTCGACATTGAAGGTAGCACCAGGACTAAAGACCGCACCATCCGCCGGCGAAGTGATCTGAACCGTCGGCCCCGGATTGATCGGAGTGCCCAAAGCACCATTCAGAGTGATGGAAGCAGCGCTCAGCGTGCCGGTAGTCCCGCTCGTGCGATCCGCGATCTTCAGCGTCCACGTGCCAGCCGAGTTCTCGCCCCAGTGGCGAACGCTCGAGAAGGTCCAATCGGTATAGTTGCTCGCGCCGTCGTTGTGCTTCTCCGCCAAGCGGCTGACCGTGCCAGACGGCGAAGTCAGGGTGACTTCCAGCTCACCACGATTGGCGTGGTTGGCGGTAAGCGTGACTGTCGCCTGCTCCACGCGAAGATTGGCTCCCGAGAAAGCGAAGCTGCGCGTGATCCCGGTGGCATTGTTATCCGGAACCGAAACGCTCAGCCCGCTCTGCGAAACCGTCTGCGAAGTCGCCGCCGCAAGATTCGTCCACGTGGACGCCATGTTCACCGCCGCCGTCGCATCGATCAGGCCGGCACCAAACTTGTGGTTGAAATGGAAGCCCGCGCCATTGTCGGTCCAGTCCGAATCGGTCGGTGCGAACTTGTAGGCGGAGCGGATCAGGATCTCCTGCACATCCCGCCAGCCGAGCGTCGGCTTCTTCTCCAACATCAACGCCACAATACCAGCCGCCGTTGGCGTGGCGGACGAGGTGCCGCCGAAGTCATTCGTATAGTCACCGGTTGGCGAAGCCGCCGTATTGTAACCGTTGCTGCCAGTACGGTCCACGGTGGTGATGCCGAGCACATCACCCGATGAAGGCGCGGACACGACAATATTCGCACCCGGCTCGCTGTACCACGACTGACCGCCCTCACTGTCCGTAGCGGCGATCGCGATGGTGTGGATGTCATTCGCGTAGCCGTCGTAGTTCGAGTTATCGAGCACGTCGCCACCGTTGCCCCCGGCCCACAGGATGATGGTGCCAAGCCCGCCACGACCGGAGGAGGTCGCAGTAGCGAGGGCCGCCTTGGTCAGAGCACCCGGGCCTTCGAGCGTCGCGCCATCGTCATTGGGACCCCAGCTGTTGGTTTTGACCTGAATCAGATCCGGAAGGTAGGCCATCGCCTCGGCCTCCTGCGCATCCGTGGTGGCCGCAGCAATCAAGCGCATGCCCACCAGCGTGGCTTCAGGAGCAGTGCCGCTCACGCCGAGCGCGTTGTTGCCACGTGCAGCTGCATTGCCCGCGCAGGCAGTGCCGTGATCATCGCCACTGCCCGGATTGGGATCAGCATCGTTGCCGTTCCAATCCTTGTCGTTGGTCGTGTCGACGTTGGCGGCGAGATCGGGATGCGCGGTCTGGAGGCCGTCATCGACCACTCCGATACGGATGCCCGTACCCTTCACACCACCACTGCCACCGTAAAGCCAGGCATTCTCCACATTGGCGTGCGTGCGCGCGGAATTGCTGTTCTTCAGATGCCACTGGTCGCCGATGAGCGGGTCGTTCGGCATCGACTTCAGCGCCCGTTGCGAGGCGAGCTGGATGTCCGCGGAAACAATGCCCGGCTGATTGCGCAGCGGCTCCAGCGCAGCGATCGCCGCAAATGGATCAGCCGCAGAAACGATCGCATAGCCGGGAGCATACGCAGGCCGGTCCTTCAATACGACCCCCTGGGGCAAGGCCGGAGCAGCATCCGGCGATGGCAGCTCCACGGTGATGTCGCGCGTGATGATCCGGCGATACTGCGGCGTATGCGGCTTCCCGGGCTCGTAGCACACGGGCAGCACCTCGCCTTGGGATGAGAGTTCAATCAGACGCGCAGGCAGCGTCGCGAGAGTCGCCGGAGGATCGAGGCGAAGGGTCACATCCTTCCCATCGGCATCGCGGAACACTGCCTCGTCGAGTGCGATGTCGAAGGTGCGTTCGCTACCGCGGTCCGCGGTGACAACGGCGGCGGGCGGCTCAGGAACCACAGGGGCTTCCGGAATGGTGGACTTTTCCCGCGGTGCCTTGGAAGGCTCCGCAGCGGCGGCGGTGGATTTGTCACCGTGGTCGTCGCGCGGCACCAGGAGGATACCCGTGACAGTAGCGAGCAAGAGGAGGCCGGAGATCCGGCGGCTGCGGTGGCTCATGGGACTTTGAGTGGAGAGGTAAGTAACCACCCTCGGGGGAACGAGAGGGCCGCCGAGCAAAGCACCATCCGGGCCAGAGGACGACCATCGAAGCAGTGACAAGGGCGTCACCGTATTTCCACGATCCCGGGACTCAATCCACAGCCTTCAAACGCCCCGCCACCTGCCGTGGCAAGACCCACCCCGTCACCGCGAGAATCACCAGTCCCATCGCCGCCAGCATCGGACCGATCCCGCCCCAGTGAAGCGCGGCAACAGCGGCCACCGTAACCAGCGTGGACTCCACGAACTGCACCCGCGCCAGCTTGCTGACCTGACTGGTGCCGATCATCATCGCGTGGTTCAGATGTCGCCAGACGTGGGCTGCGAAGTAGAGGCCGTAGCACACGAACATCATCCGCGGCGTGTTGGCGAAGTCCTTCCCAAGCCAGACCGTGAACACCCACGGCCCGAGCAGAGCTAACCCGGCAAAGGCACACAGCGCAAAGGCACTGCCGAGGAGATACAGCTTCTTCGCCGCCTTGCGCGCCCACGGCACATCGCCCCGGGCGAGCGCCTCCGCGACGGCCGGCCAAGTCGGCGTGCTGAGCATCATCACGAAGCCGAGCTGCATCACGGTCATCTGGATGAAAACGCCATAGAGAGCGGTCGCAGACGGGCCACCGTAGCGTCCCGCAAGCCAGCCGCAGACGTTATACTCCACCACCCCGGTGACGAGCGTGGCGGCTGAAAACGTCAGCCCGTCGCTGAAAAGATGCTTCGCCACCGGCAGCCGGAAGCGCGTCCATTTCGGACGGACTTCCGGATGCGCACGCCACAGGGCGACGGTGTTGCAAAGCTTCGCGGTCACCAGCGAGCCGTGAACGGCCAGCACCAGAAACCACACCTGCGGAATGAACCACACCCCGATCCCGACCGCGGCGGCAGCCAGCACATTGCCAGCCGCGCCCCACAGGTTGTTCGCGGATGCTTCCAGAAGACCCTCACGGGTCCGGTCGGTCAGATTGAAAAGAAACAGCAGAAGGAACAGCGATAGGCCCGTCCACAAGGCAGGCCGCAGCACCGCTTCCTTGCTGGCAAACTCACTGCCGAAGATCGCCGGCAGCGGCACTGTGAGCAACATCGCGCCAAGGATCAGCCCGGCGAGCAGCGCCAGCCCGCCGGATAGGAAAAACGCGCTGGAAGCAAGCTGCCGCGCATCCTCCTCGTGACCTTGGGCCTTGGCCTTCGACAAGCCGTGCGCCAGCGCGGGCCCGATGCCCACCTGCAACATCGACACCACGCCCAGCGTGACGTTGACCGCCAGGTAGATGCCGAATTCCTCGCGACCCAGCACCCGCACCGCGATCGGCATCGACAGCGCCTGGAACAGCATCGTCCCCGCCTTCGAAAGGAAGGACGTCACCACCGCCAGCCGGATCGAGCGATCGCGGCGGGCGGAGTGGCTTTCTTCTACGGCACCGGTCATCGGTGCCACATGGGTCGCACGGGACACGTGGGGATGACGAGTGTTAACAGGCGCCCTTCCGGTTGATGAAGGTCATCAGCATGATCTGGAGGTCCAGCATCACGTTCCAGTTCTCGATGTAGTCGAGATCGAACTTCACGCGCTCGCGCAGGCAGGTGTCGCCACGCAGGCCATTGACTTGCGCCCATCCGGTCACACCCGGCTTGATGTTGTGGCGGACGTTGTAGTGCGGGATGTCCTCCTTGAAGTTCTCGATCAGCTCGGGGCGCTCGGGACGCGGACCCACCAGGCTCATTTCGCCGGTCAGCACGTTCCAGAACTGTGGCAGTTCGTCGATATTCCACTCGCGCATGAACGCACCCACCTTCAGGCGGCGTGGGTCGTCCTTCACCGTCCAGCCCGGGCGGCCATTGGCTTCGGCATCCACCTTCATCGAGCGGATCTTGATGATGTTGAACGGACGGCCATTGAGACCGATCCGGCGCTGGCGATAGAAGACCGGACCACGGGATTCCATGCGAACCATGGTGCAGAAGACTGCAATCACCGGCCCGAACAGGATCAGGCCCATGATGGCACCGAAGATATCGATGCCCCGCTTGAGCGCATTGTTGAAGGCGTGGTGGAGCGGCAGCTTGCCGATGCCGAGCACCGGCATGCCGTGGAAATTCTCCAGCTGCAGGCCGGAGACCAGGATCTGGAAGCAGCTCGGCACCAGCTTGAAGTCGACGAATTCCTTGCCGCAGGTTTCGGCGAGCAGGAGCATTTCATGACGATCCATGCAGCCATCCACCGCCATGATCAGGTCGGCTCCGGAGCTGCGGACCACGTCGCGGAAATCATCGTAGTCGCCGAGCACCGGCACATCCGCAGGCGGATTGGACTCCAGCTTGCGATTGGGCGGGACGATCACACCGTGGACATCGATCTGGTGAGACCGGCCCTCACTGAAACGGCCGATCGCGCGGCTGCACTCATCATTCCATCCCACGAAGACCGCCTTCTGGCGAAGCGCTTGGGCGAAGGACTCGCGGCGCAGCACGCAGTAGAGAAACCAGCGCCAGCCACAGAGCAGCACCATGGCGGCCACGCTACCCAGCACGCAGTAGACACGGCTGATCGCGGGATCGAGTTTCAGGATGAGCGCGACGCCGAGGAAGGCGACCAGCCAGATCGCACAGGTCTTCACGATCACCGTGAAGGTCCGGCGGATCGCCAGGTAGTTGCGCGGATCGTGGACGCGGAAATTTGCCAGCAGGGCCAGCATCAGGCCACCGCCGATGAGCACGTGGCCGGCATACGCACGCAGGCTGATTTCCGGATCATCGACGCCGATGAACTGGAGACGCGACTCGAAGCGCAGCAGATAGGCCACGAGCATCGACAGGAACACCACGGCAGCATCGCCGAGAAAGCTGACAGCAATCAGCTTCTGGTGGGCCACCCACGGGCGGTGGCGGTGTCTCAGGGAGTAGGAGCGCGAAGTATCAGCGGGAGATGGGGCAGAATCCGCAGGAGCGGAGTCCTCCACGGCCGGTGCGGGGGGAGCACAGTTCATGGTTCGGGGGGATGATGGGGGTTTGGGGCTGGGGGAGCCCGATCACAGCCGGGGGAGGCAATGACGTGGGAAATGTAACAGAGGAAAATTCGGCGGACTATTACGTGATCGTGGGGGAAGTGTTTTCACCGGAAGCAGAGCCCGGGCCAGTCGTGTCGCCGGAACCGGCCAAAGCCGAGTGGCTGTAGGGGACGACCGGTTCGGGAGCCAGATGGCCTTTGGCACGGACTGGCAACTCGTTCCAAACGAAACCCACCAAATTGCCGCCCGACGCGCGAATCATTTCCGCTGCCTTACGTAAATTCTTCCGCTCGCTCGCATTCTGCCGCACCACCAGACAAACACGGTCGGCATAGCGGCTCATTGCCAGGGCATCGCTAACGGAGAGCACCGGCGGACTATCGATGACCACGGCATCGAACCACCGGTAAGCATCTTCCAGCAGCGCCGGGAAGCGCGTGCCGGAAAGAAGCTCCGCCGCATCATCCCGCATCGGCCCGGACGAGAGCAGGTAAAGGTTCGGCAGCGCCGTCGGAAAACAAGATTTAGCGGGGTCCGATTCACCTGACAAATAATCGCCAAGACCACCGAACTCACCTCTCACATGCTCGCGGCTGAGACCGGGACGCCGCATGTCGGCATCCAGCAGCAGCGTGCGCTGGCCCTGCATCGCGAGCGACGCGGCGTAGTTCATCGCACACAGTGAGCGTCCCTCACCCGGCACCGCACTCGCGAAGAGTACCGTGCGCGCCTCGGGCTTGGCAGGCGGCGGCAAGAGCACCGCTCGCAAGCGGCGGAACGCCTCGGCCGTAGGCGAAGCCGGATCGGAAAGCAACACCATGTCCCCTTCCCTCCCGGCTTGCAATGGAGGCAGGCTGGCAAGCAAGGGCGCTCCGGTCGCCCGCGCCGCACTCGCGGAGTCGCGCACCCGTCCGTCCTTGAGTTCGGTGGCGACCAGCAAGGTCAGCCCACCCATCATGCCGGCGAACGCCGCCAGTGGGAAAAGGATCTTCTTCGCCGGCCTGGAGGCTTTTTCCGGCACAAATGGCGGCTCCGCCCAAGCGATGGCAGAGGCAGCCATCACTCCCGTCAGCGTGGTCTCCCGCAGGCGCTTGTCCACGGTGGCATGCATCTCGCGGGCCGCTTCAGCGTCGCGCTTCAACGCATCAAATTTCGAACGCACGCCTTCCACGCCGATGGCCACGGTCCGCGCGCCTTCGACTTCACCTTGCAGCTTGGTCTCGTTTTCAAGCGCCACGTGGTAGCTCTTCTCCAGCGCATGTCCCGCGGAGCGCACCGCTTCGACCAGATTCGCCTTGAGGCTCGTCACTTCGCGCTCCACTTCCTTGTAAGCGGGATGCTTGAAGAGATAGCGCTCCTTGATCTTGGCGAACTCCAGCTCCTTCGCCTGCAGTGCGCGCGAAATGGAAAGCACCTCCTCGGAGCGAGACGTGTTGGCAATGCCCCCGAGCGAATCCGGATCTTCCGGATCGAATTTCTTGAAGGACTCATACTCCGACTCCAGTCGCAACCGCTCCGACTTCGCCTGCGTAAGCTGTGAATTCAGCGTACCGAGTTGATCCGTCACCGGCCCCGAGCCCTCGCGACCTTCCAGTCCGGGCACCGGGTGCGCCTCGCGGAATTCTTGCATCCGCCCTTCCGCAGTCTCCATCGATTCGCGGAGCTTCTCCTCTTCCATCGCGAGCCCTTCCCCGGCGCGGCGGGTGAGCTCATCGGTGTTGTCCTTGATCCAGGATTCGTATTCCGACACCAGCGACAGCACGAGGCGCTTGGCTCGTTGCGGATCGGTGTCCTCGACCGAAATTCCAATCTTTCGCGTGCCGCGCAGCAGCTCCACCTGAATCCGGTGGGCAAGCATCTCGATCACCGTCAGCTCGCTGGATCCCGCAGGAGCGAAATCGGTCGCCGTGAAAAGTCCATTCGCCTGTGCAATGCGTGCCAGCACCGCGCTCGACTTCATGTCACTCTCGATCGTGCGCAGCTGCTCCAAGTCCTTGGAGTCCTCGGGGGAGAGCCCTTCGATATTCAGCACTCGCGGCGCATGGCTGCTGACGCGAACCGAACCGGTCGAAACATAAATCTTCGGAGCGGTCTTCACATACATCGTCATCGCCGCGACGGCGAGAACCATGCCGAGAATGATCAGCCAGCCGCGGCGCAGCAGGATGCCAAGCAGGCGTCCGACCTCGACCTTCGGCAAGTAAAGTGTGGGCTCCGTCGCCACCGCCAGTTCAGTGGAACGCGGCGTCGCGGGAACAAGGGATTCCGATTTGCGGGGGGAAGTCATCGGGGGATGATGTTAGAAAAGGCTTTCAGGAATGCTCAGCACGTCGCCGTCCTTGAGAGGCATGTCGGCCGTCTTGCCGGAGGTGATGTCCTTGAGATTGATCGTCTGGACCTTGCCACCGGAGCGCTTGAGCGTGATCTTCTTGGTATTCGCGATCCGCGTGGCACCACCCGCCATGCCGATCGCCTCCACAATCGTCATCGAGCGACTCGCGGGCAGCTCGAAGACGCCCGGGTTCTGCGCCTGCCCTAGCACCGTGATCGTCCGGCGGATGCGACCCTCGATCGTCACGCTCACCTGCGGCTTCACCAGATAGCCATCCTTGAGCTTGGCCTCGATCACCTTGGCCGCCGAGTCCGTGGTCAGGCCGCCGAGCTTCACCGAGCCAATCAGCGGCATCGAGATCGAGCCATCGCTGGAGAGCTGGCCCGTGGTCGTCAGCTCCTCCTCGCGGAAGACGCGGATCTCGACCGTGTCGCGCTGGCCGATCACACCGGAAGCACGGCCGCCCTCGGCCGTCTCGCCGGAGCTGACAGCCGCCAGCAAGCCGATCAAGGCGCATAGGAGGAAAAGGAACTTCAGTTTCATGTGGGGGGGGACTTGTTAGAAATGATAGCCCATCTCGACGCCGGCACTGTTGTCCTTGTAGCCGAAGGCCGGGTTGTTCGAGCTGTTCTCGGAGTAGCGATAGTAGAGACCCATGCTGAAGTCGTCCGTGAAGCGATACTCCAGCGAGGGCCGGATGAAGTGGATCTTGTCCTCGCGGCCAGCAGACCCGGTGCCGGAAACGCGGCTGTATTCGGAACGCTCCAAGCCACCTTCCAGGCGCGCACTCCACTTGTCGCCGAGTCGCTGGACGATCCCGAGGGCAACCCCGCCCTGCGTGTAGTTCTGACCCGCCAGATAGGCCGACGCCTGCTCGCGGCGATAGCCATTGAGGTAAACTTCCGTGCCTTCCTTCGGCTTCCAGCCGATGCGAGCCTCGACCACCGGCGTGGTGTCGGAGCCGCTGTCGAAGACGCGATGCTCCGCGCCGACTTCCACGTCGATGGCGATCTTCTCGCGCGGCTTCCACTCGATGCGGGCCGTGGTGCGATGCACATCCTGCGGTCCCGCACCATCGACTTCAAACCGGCCGAACTTGTAAGCCACACCCAGCGTCGTCTTCGGCGAGTACGCATACTTCAGTGCGACTTCGCCGTACCCATAGCTCGAATCCGCAAACCGGGTATCCTTGTAAGAAGTGGATTCGTAACCTGCCGCCACCTCCACCGCGACCCGCTCGCGCACCGACCACGAGATGCGAGCCTCGTTCACGAACTCCGTGCGATCCGTCAGCGTGCCAGTATCGGCAGTGGCATCACCCAGGGCCCGGGCTTCTCCGGTATAAGCAAACTTGATCGCCTTCCCGCGCCACCCCGTCTCCCACGCCGCCACCTGATCAATGCGATCATTGCTGCTGTAGTCGGCATAGGCCACGGCTGTCGGCTTGTAAGCGATACTGAGATAGCCGCCCTCGCCCTCCACCGGGTCACCCTTCCGCCACTTGATGGCAGGCGCGACTTTCACCACGAAGTCCGACTGGGCATTCGGGCTGAGGAAAATGTTGTCGTCGTAGGCCGCTGAGATCGCGATGCCCATCTCCAGCTCCTCGGTCCGCTTCTTCCCCTCCAGTTCATCCAGCCTCGCGCCCGTCTGCGGAACGATACGGCTGTCCACCTCACCCTCCAATCGGCCGGGAGCCTTGGAGGTGAGTTCCTCGCCCGACGAAGGGGCCATGACGCCCGCGGCCAGCGCGGCAATCGTCATCGGCACCACTCGGGGGGCACGTGGCACTCGGTGGGACATGAAAGGGGGAAAATCGGCGCCGCACCGTAAAAAATCCCAGCCCCCGCGACAAGAAATTTCAAATTTCCGAACCTTACGACATCGCGTAATGCCGATTTTCCGGGTTCCTGATACAACTTCCTAGGCATATCAAATGCGGCAGAATCCTTGAAAAACCGCACCTCGCATTCCCCACCCCCATTCCAATTCGCCCGAGGCCCGATTGTTGACTAATCCAAACTTTTTTAAATAATCGCCCCGTAATTTTACTCATCGCCGCCTGCTTGCATGATCCTTTCCCCCCTCATGCCGGAAGCTCTTTCCGCCGACGCGCTGCTTCGCGCCTTTGAAATCCACGCTGCCAGCACCCCCGATCAAACGGCGGTGATCGCGGGAAATGCCACGCTCAGTTATGGCGACCTCGACTCCCGCGCGAACCGTTTGGCTGGCCACCTGCAAGCTCTCGGCGCCCGACCCGGCGTCTTCGTCGGCATCGGCTTGAACCGCTCCATTGAGCTGATCGTCGCCCTGCTTGCCGTGGTGAAATCGGGGGCTGCCTATGTCCCCCTCGACCCCGGCTATCCGGCTGCACGCCTCGCCCACATGGTCTCGACCGCCGGACTCGATCTGGTCCTCAGC
This sequence comes from Luteolibacter sp. Y139, assembly GCF_038066715.1. Lineage (NCBI taxonomy): Bacteria > Pseudomonadati > Verrucomicrobiota > Verrucomicrobiia > Verrucomicrobiales > Verrucomicrobiaceae > Neoluteolibacter > Neoluteolibacter soli. The sequence continues at coordinate 76,850 of NZ_JBBUKT010000013.1, forward strand.
CGGTCGGATCTAACAACTCTCTTCTCCGAAGCCGGCGCGAAGACCGTCGTCGACGTGGCCTCCGCGGAGGGAAATGACCCCGTCACTCCCTACGCCACGCCGGACGACTCGCTCTACGCGATCTTCACCTCCGGCTCCACCGGCCAGCCAAAGGCCGCCTCAGTCTTCCGCAAGGGCTTCGCCAACCTCCTCAACTGGTATGCCACCGAGTTATCGCTTGGCGCGGAAGACTGCACGCTCGTGATCAGCTCTCCGAGCTTCGATCTCACCCAGAAGAACTTCTTCACCCCGCTGCTCACCGGCGGCAAGCTCGTCCTCGATGACGGCAGCAACTACGACATCTCTCGTATCTCAAAGCTGATCCTCGATCACGGCGTCACCCTCATCAACTGCACCCCGAGCGTTTTCTATCCACTCGTCGATGCCGCGGCATCCGGCAGCTACACCGCACTCGCGTCCCTCCGCTTCGCCATCCTCGGTGGCGAGCCGATCTCCATCCCTCGCCTCCGCGCCTGGCTGGAGCATCCGAACTCCCGCGCCGAAGTGGTGAACACCTACGGCCCCACCGAGTGCACCGACATCTGCGCCTTCCATCGCCTCCATCGCGAAAACCTCGACCTCTTCCCCTTCGTCCCGCTCGGCAAGGAAATCCCTAACGTCACCGTCACCATCCGTGACGAAGACCTAGCCACCATCCCTGACGGACAACTCGGCGAACTCTGCATCGCTGGCGCCGGCCTCGGCGGCGGTTACCTCAATGACTCCGAGCGCACCACCCGCGCCTTCGCCCTCGCCGGCGGCATCTACCGCACCGGCGACCTCGCCCGCCGCCTGCCTTGCGGCACGCTGGAGTTCCGCGGCCGCGCCGATCACCAGGTAAAGGTGAATGGCTTCCGCATCGAACTCGGCGAAATCGAGATCGCACTCGATCAACACGACGCCGTCCGCGAGGCCGTCGTCATCGCCAAGGACGGCCGCCTCATCGCCCACATCAAGGGCGACACCTCCGCCGCAGCCCTGAAGGAACACCTCGCCACCCGCCTCCCCGCCTACATGGTGCCGAGTGAGTTCCACTTCACCGAAACCTTCCCGCTCACCCCGAACGGAAAAGTCGACCGCCTCGCCCTCGCCGAATCCAATACGTCCCATGCGTCCTCTAAGACCCATGACGACACCCTCACCGGCCGCATCCTCACCCTTTGGTCAGAAGTGTTAGAGCGCCCCGTCTCCGATCCCGAAGCCAACTTCTTCGACCTCGGCGGCACCTCCATCCACCTCGCCGTCGTCCACGTCCGCCTTCGCGAACTGACCGGTCGTGATCTCGCCATCACCGACCTCTTCGCCTGCCCCAGCGCCAAGACACTCGCCGCCTTCCTCTCCCCACAAGCACCCGCCGCGACCTCCGCGGCCCAGGACCGCGCCCGCATGCAACGCGCAGGCCTCGCCAATTTCCGCCGCCCCCGATGAACGAAGAGCTCCCCCCACCCGAAGCCATCGCCGTCATCGGCATGGCAGGCCGCTTCCCCGGTGCCGATTCGCCCGATGAATTCTGGGCCAACCTCATCGCGGGCAAGGACTGCATCACCCGCTTCGATTCACGCGTGGGAAGCAACGGCGAAAAATACGTCGGCGCTCGCAGCACGCTCGAACACCCCGATCTCTTCGACGCCTCCTTCTTCGGCATCTACCCGAAGGAAGCCGAGCTGATGGACCCCCAGCACCGCGTCTTCCTCGAGTGCGCTTGGGAAGCCATCGAGCACTCCGGCTACGATCCCGGTGCCTATCCCGGCATGATCGGCGTTTACGCCGGCCTCAGCCTCAATACCTACCTCCTTCACAACCTCGGCAAGGCCAAGGATCTCGCGAAGAACTATCAGGTCGCCGAGTACCAAACCATGCTCGGCAACGACAAGGACTTCCTCCCCGTCCGCGTCTCCTACAAGCTGAACCTCCGCGGCCCGAGCATGACCATCCAGACGGCGTGCTCCACGTCGCTGGTCGCGATCTGCCAGGCCGCCACCTCGCTGCTCACCTACCAGTGCGACATGGCACTCGCTGGTGGCGTCTCCATCAGCTTCCCGCAACAGCGCGATTACCTCTACACCGAGGAAGGCATGGTCTCCGGCGACGGCACCGTCCGCGCCTTCGATGAAAAGGCCAACGGAACCGTCTTCGGCCACGGATGCGGCGTCGTGCTCCTCAAGCGCCTCAGCGAAGCCGTCGCCGACCGCGACCCCATCCTCGCCGTCATCAAAGGCTGGGCCGTCAACAACGACGGTTCCGACAAGATCGGCTTCGCCGCCCCCGGCCTCAATGCCCAGGCCGACGTCATCGCCATGGCCCAGGCCGCCGCAGGCGTGCATCCCTCCGATGTTTCCTACATCGAGGCCCACGGCACCGGCACCCCGCTCGGCGACCCGATCGAAGTCGCCGCTCTAACAAAAGCTTTCCGCGAAGGCGGTGCCGAAGAAACCGGCTACTGCTCCCTCGGCACCGGCAAGACCCACATCGGCCACCTCGACGTCGCCGCAGGTGTCACCGGCCTGATCAAGACGATCCAGCAATTCCGCCACGGCAAGATCCCCGCGCTCCTGCACTTCACCGCGCCGAACCCGCGCATCGATTTCGCCAACAGTCCCCTCCGACCCGTCTCGGAAACCAAGGACTGGCCCCGCTCCGAAACACCACGCCTTGCAGGCGTCAGCGCCTTCGGCGTCGGCGGCACCAATGCCCACGTCGTGATGGAGGAACCACCTCTCTCACCTCCAAGCAGACCCGGACGCAAGCAGCAGCTCCTCATCCTCTCCGCCAAAACCGCCAGCGCCCTCGACACGATGGCCGCGAATCTGGCGAAGCATTTGGAAAGCGATCAATCCGATCTCGCCGACGCATCCTTCACCCTCGCCACCGGCCGCAAATCCTTCCCCTTCCGCCGCCACATCGTCGCCGCGGACCCCACCGAGGCCATCACCAAACTCCGCGAGCCCGCGAAGTCCTCCGCCTCTAACAAGTCCACTCGCGTCGCCTTCCTCTTCCCCGGCCAAGGCTCGCAATACCCCGACATGGGCCGCGAGCTCTACGACACCGAGCCCGCCTTCCGCGACGCTGTCGACGAGTGCGCCACTCTCCTCTACTCCCACCTCGGCCTCGACATCCGCGCCACCCTCTACCCGACCGAAGCCGACCGCACCGAAGCCGAAAAGCGCATCCACCAAACCTGGCTCACCCAACCCTCCATCTTCGTCACCGAGTATGCCTTGGCGAAGCTCTGGATCTCCTGGGGCGTCCAACCCTCCCTCGTCATCGGCCACAGCATCGGCGAATACGTCGCCGCCGTCCTCGCCGGCACCTTCACCCTCGCAGAAGCCCTCGGCCTCCTCGCCGTCCGCGCCAAGCTCATGCAAGCGCTCCCCTCCGGAGCCATGCTTGCCATCCGCCAAGGCGCCGACGAACTCACTCTGCCCGAAGGCATCAATCTCGCAGCCATCAATAGCCCGAAACTCTGCACCGTCTCCGGCTCCCACGAGTCCATCGCCGCCTACCAACGCGAACTCGAAGAACAGAAGATCGCCTCCCGCGCCCTCAATACCTCGCACGCCTTCCACTCCGCGATGATGGAGCCCATCGTCGCCCCCTTCACCGCCGAAGCCGCGAAGGTCCGCGCCAACACCCCCTCCATCCCCTGGATCTCGACCTGCACTGGCCGCGAGATGGACGCAGCCACCCTGGCAGACCCTAGCTACTGGGCCCACCAACTCCGCCACGAAGTCCGCTTCACCGACGCTCTCGCCACTGCCTACGCCACCGGCGAACTCATCCTATTGGAAGTCGGCCCCGGCCAAGCCCTCGGCCCCTTCGCCCGCCAGCACCCCGCCCGCGGCACCAGCTCCGTCGTCTCGACCCTGCCTTCTTCTTCCACCGACCTCGCCGACCTCCTCAACGCCGCCGGCGAACTCTGGAAAACCGGCGTCACCCTCGACTGGCCTTCTTTCTTCTCCGGCCAGGAACGCTCCCGCGTCCACCTGCCCACGTATCCCTTCGAACGCCAAAGCTACTGGATCGACAATTCGTCCGAGACCCCGCAGGCCCCTTCTACCATGGCAGCCCCGACACCTGTCGCAGCCGATCTGCCATCTGCGATCTCCCATCTACCATCCCCCCCCTCAGCCATGTCCCGCCTTCCCGACCTTGCCGCCAAGCTGCGTGCCATCGTCCATGAACTCTCCGGCATCACCGTCGACGACGATGCCGCCACGTTCACCGAACTCGGCTTCGATTCCCTCTTCCTCACCCAGGCCAGCCAGGCGATCCAATCCCGCTTCGGCGTGAAGATCACCTTCCGCCAGATGCTCGGTGAACTCTCCTCGGTGGCCACCATCGCGACTCACCTCGACGCGGAACTTCCAGCCGACGCCGCACCAACTACGACACCCGCCGTAGTTGCCACTCCCACACCTCTTCCTCCGATCACACCAGTCGGCAACGGCGGCACCATCGAGCAATTGATGGCGAACCAGATCCAGCTCATGCAGGCCCTGCTGGCCGACCGCCAGTCTCCCGCCCCTGCATCAGCCCCCGCCGCCGCTAGCAGCCTCCCAACCGTCAAGTGGCCCGCCAATCACACCCGCAACGTCTCCGCCAACACCCGCTTCGGCCCCTACAAGCCGATCGACAAGGGCGAAAACGGCGGCCTCACCCCGGTCCAACAGAGGTCCCTCGACGAGCTCATTGCCCGCTACGTTCGCAAGACCGCCACCTCGAAGGCCTACACCGCCGAGCACCGCGATCACTACGCCGACCCACGCGCCGTCTCCGGCTTCAAGTCACTGTGGAAAGAGATGGTCTATCCCATCGTCTCCTCCCGCTCGAAAGGCGCGAAGATCTGGGATCTCGACGGCAATGAATACGTCGATATCACCATGGGCTTCGGCACCTACTTCTTCGGCCACTCGCCGGAGTGGTTGACGGAAGCCATCGAGAAGCAACTCCACACCGGCATCGAAATCGGGCCGCAGTCCCCCATCGCCGGAAAACTCGCGAAGGCCATCTGCGAGCTGACCAACATGGAGCGCGCCACCTTCTGCAACACTGGCTCCGAGGCCGTGATGGCCGCCATGCGCCTCGCCCGCACCATCACCGGCCGCACCCGCATCGCCTACTTCACCGGCGACTACCACGGCATGTTCGAGGAAGTCCTCGTCCGCGGCGCATGGGTCGATGGCGTCTACAAGGCCCAGCCCATCGCCCCCGGCATCCCGCAATCGCTCGTCGAGAACATGCTCGTCCTCGACTACGCCGACCCCGCCTCTCTGGAAATCCTCAAGGCCCACGCCCACGAACTCGCCGCCGTCATGGTCGAGCCCGTGCAAAGCCGCGCCCCCGGCCTCCAGCCGCGTGACTTCATGCACGAGGTCCGCGCCATCACCAAGGCCGCCGGCACCGCGCTCATCTTCGATGAAGTCGTCACCGGATTCCGCTGCCATCCCGGCGGTGCCCAGGCCTACTTCGGCGTCGAAGCCGACCTCGCCACCTACGGCAAGGTCATCGGCGGCGGCATGCCCATCGGCGTCCTCGCAGGAAAGCGCGAATACATGGACGCCCTCGACGGCGGCTCATGGAACTACGGCGACGATAGCTTCCCGGAAGTCGGCGTCACCTTCTTCGCCGGCACCTTCGTCCGCCACCCCCTCGCCCTCGCCGCCGCATGGCGCGTCGTCGAGCACCTCAAAGGCGAAGGCCCTCGCCTCCAGATCGAAGTCACCGAACGCGTCGAGCGCCTCTGCCGCACGCTCAACAATCACTTCGAAGCCATCGGCGTCCCCATCCGCCTGCCACACTTCAGTGCCTACGCCGTCATCGAGTACGCCGCGGACCTGAAGTATGCCAGCCTCCTCTGGTACTTCCTCCGCGAGAAAGGCGTTCACGTCTGGGAAGGCCGCCCGCTCTACTTCACCACCGCTCACAACGACGAGGACTTCGACCGCATCGTCCGCGGCTTCACCGAAGCCGTCGCCGACATGCAGGCCGCCGGCTTCCTCCCCGCATCAGCGAAAGAAGTCACCGCACCCGCCGTTTTTCCGCGCCACGACATCGCACCGACCACCGAAGGCCAGCGCGAGATCTTCCACTCGCTCATGATGGGCGATGAAGCGAACTGCGCCTACAACGAGTCGAACGTCATCCGCTTCGATGGCGACCTCGATCTCCCCGCACTCCGCTCCGCGTTGTTAGATCTCGTCGTCCGCCATCCCGCCCTGCGCAGCACCTTCAGCCCGGATGGCCAGCAGCAGATTTTCCACGCCGCCCCGCGCCAGTTGGAAATCCACGAGCACGACTTCTCCGCCCTCACCGCCGACGCCCGCGACATGCACTGGTCGCAGGTGAAGGAAGACGAAGCACGCACGCCCTTCGATCTCGCCCGTCACGCCCTGGTCCGCCTCCAAGTCGCGCGCCTCTCCGCCGATCACCACGAGCTTCTTTTCACCGCTCATCACATCGTCTGCGACGGCTGGTCCTTCGGCATGATCCTCATGGAGCTGGCCCAAGCCTACAATGCCCGCAAGGCCGGCCGCCTCCCGCTGCTTCCGCCGGCCATGTCCTTCGCCGACTACGCCCGCCACGAAGTCGCCCATCAAGACGACCACGCCACCGCCGAAGCCTGGTGGGTCGCGAAGTTTGAGAATGGCGCACCCATCCTCGAACTCCCCACCGACCGCCCCCGCCCGCAGGTCAAGACCTTCGCCGGCTCGATGGAAGCGATCACCCTCGATGCCGATCGCTACGCCCGCCTCAAGAAAGCCTCTCCGAAACTCGGCGGCACCCTCTTCGCCACCCTCCTCGCCAGCTTCGCCACCCTCCTCCATCGCCTCACCGGCCAGGAAGACCTCGTCATCGGCGTCCCCGCCGCAGGCCAAACCCGCATCGGCCGCGACGAACTCGTTGGCCACTGCCTCAACTTCCTCCCCCTCCGCCTCCAAGCAAACGCCGACCGCTCCTTCCGCACCTTCGCCGCCGAAGTGAAGGAGCAGGTATTGGAAGCCTACGATCACCAGGACTGCACCTTCGGCAGCCTGCTGAAGAAGCTCAGCCTGCCTCGCGACACCAGCCGCCTGCCGCTGGTGAACGTGATGTTCAACATCGACAAGTCCGGCATCGACCAGATCACCTTCGATGGCCTCGCCTTCGACGTCTGGACCAATCCGAAGCGCCACGTCAATTTCGACCTCTTCTTTAACCTCGTCCAAACCGACGAGCGCATGATCGTCGAGTGCGAATACAATCCCGACCTCCACGACGCCGCCACCATCCGCCGCTGGCTCGGCTGCTTCGAGCAACTCATCGAAAGCGCAATCCTCGACGGCGAGACCACGCTGCAGGCACTCCCCATCCTCAACACCGGGGAAACCCAGCGCGTCCTCGTCGACTGGAACGCCACCGAGCGCGATTACCCGCGCACCGCCACCCTCCCCTGCCTCGTCTCGCACGTCGCCTCCCGCGTCCCGGAAAAGACCGCCGTCCGGTGCGACAACACCTCCCTCACTTACGCCGCCCTCGAACAACGCGCCAACACCATCGCGACTCGCCTCCAGGCATCCGACGTGAAGCGCGGCGATCTCGTCGGCATCCACCTCGAGCGCTCCACCGACATGGTCGCGGGCCTACTCGGCATCCTGAAATGCGGTGCCGCCTACGTCCCGATGGACCCCGCCTTCCCGGCCGAGCGCCTCGCCTTCATGGTCGAGGACGCGCACATGCCGGTCATCCTCTCGCAGACCTCGCTGCACAAGGAACTCCCCACCTCGCAAGCCCAGGTCATCCTCGTCGATGAAGTCACCGGGGACGGCACCGGCTTCACCTCCGTCGAATGCGATCCCGAAGACCTCGCCTACGTCATCTTCACCTCCGGCTCCACCGGTCGTCCGAAGGGCGTTCGCCTGCCCCACCGCGCCGTGGTGAACTTCCTCAACTCGATGCGTCGCGAACCGGGCCTCACCCCGGCTGACGTGCTGCTCGCAGTCACCACCCTCTCCTTCGACATCGCCGGCCTGGAAATCTTCCTCCCGCTCACCACCGGTGCCGAAGTCGTGATCGCCACCCGCGACACCACCATCGACGGCAACCGCCTCGCCGAAACCATCGCCCGCCACAACGTCACCGTCCTCCAGGCAACACCCGCCACCTGGCGCCTGCTGTTAGAAGCCCAGTGGTCCGGCAAGTCCACCTTCAAGGCCCTCGTCGGCGGCGAAGCCGTCCCGCGCGACCTCGTCAATCGCCTCGCCCCCCTCTGCGGCGAAATCTGGAACGTCTACGGCCCCACCGAAACCACCATCTGGTCCACCACCGCCCAAGTCACCGCCGGTGAAGGCCCCGTCACCATCGGCCGCCCCATCGACAATACCCAGGTCTTCATCGTCAACACCGCCATGCAACCGCAGCCCGTCGGCATCCCCGGCGAACTGCTCATCGGCGGCGATGGCCTCGCCCACGGCTATCACGAGCGTCAGGACCTCACTGACGACCGCTTCATCTCCACCCCGCTCCAATCCGGCAAGCTCTACCGGACCGGCGACCTCGCTCGTTGGAATGCGGACGGCACCATCGAATGCCTCGGCCGCATGGACCATCAGGTGAAAGTCCGCGGCTTCCGCATCGAGCTCGGCGACATCGAGACCCATCTCGAACAACACCCCTCTATCGCCCAAGCCGTGGCCCACGTCCACGACGGCCGCCTCGTCGCCTACGTCCGCCCCGAAGGTGCGACCGGTAACGGCACCGCCATCTGGGAAGACCAGTGGGACCTGCTCTACAAGTCCGCCATCGACCAGTCCGGCAGCGGCCATCTCGACAAGCTCGACTCCGTCATCGCCGGCTGGGCAGGCATCACCGACATCGATGACCAGGTCGCCGAGTGGATCGAAACCACCAGCTCCCGCCTCCGCGGCTACGGCCCGCGCCGCATCTTTGAAATCGGCTGCGGCACCGGCCAGATCCTCTCCCGCTTCGCCGCCGAGTCCGAGTGTTACTGGGCCGCCGACATCTCCAAGGTCGCCATCGAAGCCCTCCAGAAGAATCACCCGCTCCCGCAGGTGAAGCTCTTCCACCGTCCCGCCGATGACTTCACGGACATCCCCGAAGGCTACTTCGACACCATCATCATCAACTCGGTCGCTCAATACTTCCCAGACGCGCCCTACCTCGCCCGTGTCCTTGAAGGTGCCGCGCAAGCCCTCAAGCCCGGCGGCCGCATCTTCCTCGGCGACATCCAAAGCAATGCGCTCCTCTCCGCCCACCACGCCGAGATCCTCCGCGAGCGCGCCCCCGCCGGAACCACCTGCAAGCAACTCCGCGACAAGCTCGCCCAACGCCTCTCTCGCGAAACCGAGCTTTCACTCGACCCCGCCTGGTTCGATCACCTCGATGGCTTCTCGCACGTCGAAATCCAGCTCCGCCGCGGCAAGCTCTCGAACGAAACGACCACCTATCACTACGACGTGATCCTCCACGTCGGCGAAAAGCCAGCCACCCAGGTGGTCACCAACTGGCGTCAATGGGAACGCCTCAACCTTGAGCAGCTCGAAGCCATGCTCGCCGAAGGCCCGAACGAACTCGCCATCGCCGGCATCCCGGACCTCCGTCTCGCCCCCGCCCTCGGCTTCCTCAGAGCTCTTGAACATTCACCAGAAGATAGCGCGCTTCCCTTCGTCCCCTCACCGCCGAACACCGCCCTAACAGCCGAAGACCTCTTCGCCGCCGCGTCTTCGTCCGGCTACAAGGCCCACGTCCGCTGGCGCGGCAATGGCGCCGCCGGCATCATCGACGTGATCTTCCTCCCCGCAGGCAGTGGAGTCCGTCCCCTGTGGCCGATCCAAGCCTCACCGGCACCATTGGCAAACGTACCACACCACGAGAAGCCATCCACCGGACTCGCCACGGAACTCCGCCAACATCTCGCCGCCAAGCTCCCGGACTACATGGTGCCCTCTGCCTTCGTGGTCCTCGACGCCTTCCCGCTCACCCCGAATGGCAAGGTCAACCGCAAGGCCCTCCCCGCCCCCGGCGAAGCCGAAGACGCACCTGCCCGCGAAATCGTCGCCGCCAAGAACGACACCGAGCAAAAGCTCGTCGAGATCTGGAAACAAGTCCTCGGCCTGAAGGAGATCGGCACCACCGACGACATCTTCGAACTCGGCGGCGACTCCATCCTAATCTTCCAGATCAGCACCCGCGCCACCCGTGCCGGCCTGGCCATCGCTCCCGCACAAGTCTTCCGCCACCGCAACATCGCCGCGCTGGCCTCCGACCTGAGTTCTGTGGCAGAACCTGCCCCAGCGGCCCCGACCATCCAACGCGTCAATCGCGATGCCTACCGCCGCAAACTCTGACTCGATGAGCGAGACCCGTCACGACCTGGATGCGACCCAAGCGCCAGAGGCCGCGGACGTACTGGCGTTTCCCGCGTCAGTCGCCCAACAGGTCTTTTGGTACCTGGAGCTGCTCCAGCCCGGCGTCTCGGCCTTCAATATCCCCATGCGCTTCCGCCTGGAAGGCGCGCTCGATACGAATTTGTTAGAGCGATCGCTGCGAACCATCATTGAGCGCCACGAATCACTGCGGACCCACTTCGAGGAAGAAGGCGGCGAGCTGCTCCAAATCGTTTCCCCGGACTCAAACTTCGACTTCCCGATCTACGACGTCTCCTCCCTGCCGGAAAGCGAGCGCCTACAGGAAGCCGACCGCCTCGGCAGCATCGAGGCACAACGCCCCTTCCATCTCGCCACCGGCCCGGTCTTCCGCGCCGAGTTGGTGAAGCTCTCCGCCACCTCCCACATCCTCCACGTCACCGTCCATCACGCGATGTTCGACGGCTCGTCGATGACCGTCCTTACCGAAGAGCTCGCCCAGATCTACCAAGCCTATCACGACGGCAAGGAATGCCCGCTCGAACTCCCACCGATCCAATACGGCGACTTCAGCGTGTGGCAGAGGGACTTTCTTGAAGGCCCCGAAGTCGCCAAGCAACTCGCTTACTGGAAAGACCGGCTGACAAACATGGCCGAGCTGGATCTCCCCACCGACCGCCCGCGCCCCGCCGCGAAGTCGTGGAACGGCGACCTCATCTCCTCCCTCCTGCCCCGCGATCTTACCAATCGCCTGCAAGCCATCGCCGCCCGAAACGGAGCCACCCTCTATCACCTGCTGCTCGCAGCGTATAAAGTTCTCCTCCACCGCTACAGCGGCATGACCGACATCGCCGTCGGCTCGCCCATCACCGGCCGCACCCGCGCCGAGATGGAGCGCCTCATCGGCGTCTTCATCAATTCGCTAGTCCTCCGCAGCGACCTCTCCGGCGACCCATCGTTCGAAAGCCTCGTCTGCCAAGTCCGCGATACCGCTCTGTCGGCAGTCGAAAACCAGGACCTGCCCTTCGAGTGCCTCGTCCGCGCCCTGAAGCCGAACCGCGACTCCAGCCGCAACCCCCTCTTCCAAGTCAACTTCACCCATCAGCGTTCATTCGCCAAAGCCGGCAAGTTCGGCGGCGTCGAACTGATCCCTATTCCCTCACGCTCCCCCGGCGCCATCTTCGACCTCCACTTCTTCATGGTCGAGCGCGCCGAAGGCTGGCGCGTCACCTGCGACTTCAGCACTGACCTCTTCGACCACGCCACCGCCCGCCGCATGCTCGCGCACTATCAGCGCTTGCTCGAAGGAATTGCGGAAGCCCCACAAAGAAACCTCTCGGAACTGGAGATCCTAACAGCCGAAGAGAAGGAAACGATCCTCGGTCAATGGTCTCGCAACGAAGCGACTGGCAGCGTCGACACCATCCCCTCCCTCTTCGCCCAAGCAGCATCGACTCACAGCACTCGCACCGCCCTCGTCTTCGGCGAGCACACGCTCACCTACACCCAACTCCACGTCGAAGCCGCTACCCTGGCAGCACGCCTCATCGAATCCGGCGTGAAGCCCGGCGACCTGGTAGCTCTCTGCTCGAAGCCATCGCCCGAAATGATCGTCGGCCTCCTCGGTATCCTGCTGGCCGGCGGTGCCTACGTCCCTCTCGATCCCGACTACCCGGCTCAGCGCTTCGCCCTCTTGTTAGAAGAATCCGGCGCGAAAGTCGGCCTCGCCGCTCCCGGCCTCGCCTTCTCCTTCGGCGAATGGAACGGCACCTTGTTAGAGATCCCCAGGATCGGAAACGCCACCTCGGTCGATCTTCCCCACATCGCCCTTTCCCCGGAGCACCCTGCCTACCTCCTCTTCACCTCAGGCTCCACCGGCAAGCCAAAGGGCGTGCTGGTCCCCCATCGCGGCGTCACCCGGCTCGTCCGCGACAACGGCTTCATGCCGATCACCGCCGAAGACGTCTTCCTCCAGGCCGCCCCCCTCTCCTTCGACGCCTCCACGCTCGAAATCTGGGGCCCGCTCCTCAATGGCGGCACCCTCGTCATCCCCTCGCAAGGCACCGGCCTCGATGAAATCGCCACCGCCGTCCGCGAAAAAGGCGTCACCGCACTCTGGCTCACCGCGGGTCTCTTCCAAGTGATGATCGAGGAGCACATGGCGTCTCTCAAAGGCCTCCGCTACCTCCTTGCCGGCGGCGACGTCCTCTCCGTCTCCCACATCCGCCAAGCCTTGGCCGCCCTTCCCGGCACCACCCTTATCAACGGCTACGGCCCCACGGAAAACACCACCTTCACCACCTGCCACATTATTGGTGAGCAGGACTGCGAACGCCCCTCCATCCCCATCGGCCGCCCAATCGCCAACACTACCGCCTTCATCCTCGACGACCAAGGCCGCCCCGTTCCTGCAGGCATCCACGGCGAACTCTTCACCGGCGGCGCGGGCCTCGCCCTCGGCTACCACGGCGACCCAACCCTCACTGCGGAAAAGTTCATCACCCATCCCCAGTTCGGCCGCCTCTATCGCACCGGCGACCTCTGCCGCTGGCTCGCAGATGGCACCATCGAGTTCATCGGCCGCCGCGACCATCAGGTAAAGGTCCGCGGCTTCCGCATCGAGCCCGGCGAAATCGAAACCGTCCTCGCCTCCCACCCCGAAGTCCGCCAAGCCAAGGTCGCCGTACGCGGTGATACGGCTGAAACCAAGCGCATCCTCGCCTGGGCCATCGTCGAGCAAGGCAGCCTGCTCGATTCCACCAAGCTCGATGCTTGGCTCTCCGCCCGCCTCCCCGCCTTCCTCCAACCCGACGGCGTCATGATCGTCGACGCCTTCCCGGTCACCGCGAATGGCAAAATCGACCTCGCCGCCCTGCCCGACCCCGCAAAAGCGCCCCCCGAAGCCCGCATCTTCACCCCGCCCCAAGGCGAGATCGAGCAACAGCTCGCCGCCATCTGGAGCGAACTACTAGGAACATCGGAGATCGGCCGCGAGGACGACTTCTTCTCCCTCGGTGGCCACTCGCTGATGGCCCTCCGCCTCTTCTCACGCATCTCCCGCGACTTCGGCCGCAGCCTGCCATTGGCCGCACTGCTCAGCCACCCGACCATCGCACGCCTCGCCTCCCTGCTCCAGTCCGAGTCGCAACCCAGCCCGGTCAAATCCGGCAAGCGAGGCCATCTCGTCACTCTCTTCGATCGCGGCACGCCACCACCACTCTTCTGCATCCATGGAGGCGACGGCGGCGTCATCTTCTACCGCGGCCTCGCGGAGCGCATGACCGGCGACTTCCCGATCCACGCCATCGAGGCGCTCTCGCTGAGTAACAGCACCCCCATCGAGGAATCCAGCGTCGAGGAGACCGCGGCCGCCTACATCCAGGAGCTTCTCGCCGTCCACTCCAGTGGTCCCTTCCGCCTCGCCGGATACTCCTTCGGTGGCGTCGTCGCCCACGAGATGGCCTGCCAACTCACCGAGCAGGGCCACACAGTCGAATTCCTCGGCCTTTTCGATACCCACAATCCCACCGCTCCCTCCAAGCGCTACTCCCTGGGCGGACGCCTCGGCGCCTTCTGGCAACAACAGGACGACTTGCCCCTCCCCGCGAAACTCGAGCGCCTGCGAGAACGCATCGCCGAGGGCATCGCAGTCCATCGCCAGGTGAAGAAGGAAGTCTCCGAAGCCATGAACATGGGCCCCGCCGAAGCCCATAGCGACCTGCGCCGCGTCCAGGTTCGCGAGGAAAACTGGCGCGCCATGCAGGCTTATCGCCCGCGGTCCTACGCCGGCACCACCACGCTCTTCAAGGCAATGACCCCGAGCGACAAGGTCGAGTGGCCGGCTGACTACGGATGGAGTTCGGTGGCACTTGGAGGGCTGAGGATCATCCCCGTCCCCGGGCGACACCTGACCCTATTCGACGAAGGAAACATCGGTCCGCTCGCGAGAGCATTGCAAGAAGCACTCCAGACTACCGCGATCGCGTGACACTTCCTGTTCGCTCTACGGCGTGATTGCTGCTAGACCAGCGCGCCCCTGTCGCCCCCATGACCGTGCCGTTCCCCCTCCCCGCCCTGTTGTTCGCCCTCCTCCCGCTCGGAGCGATGGCGCAGACTTACGTCGATTTGGATTTCAGCCACAATGTGCAGGCTGCCACCCAAATGTATCCGAACAACTCCACGCTCGGCCCCTACTACAGCTCGGCGTCGTACATGGATTTCACCAGCGCCGGCAGCTACAATGGCAATTCAGTCGATGTCCGCGTGTCCTTTCTCGGACTGACCGATGGCGAAAGCTCCGACTTCCGCGGATCGAGCACCTATCAATGGGTCGGCTGGATCCCCGACTACAACACCCTCGATGCCAGCAACGATCTCGGCGTCTACTATCGCCACGATGGAAACTACGCCCAGCAGCAGGGCGGCATCGCATGGTCGCTTTCCTTTTTCGAGGGCGGTGGCAGCTTCAGCACGCCGATCACGTTGCCGGGCGTGCGCTTGCTCATCTACGATCATGATGGCGAGCCATTCCAATCGGAGTCGATCCGCGCCTTCGCCGGAGACGGCCTCACTGGCTACCAGCTTCACGGCAGCAGCGGCATCCTCGCCTCGGATGAAGGCGGCAGCTATCGCTTCGACGCCGCCGGCGCAGGCCAGCCCGAGACCACACCCCACGGTGGGATGATCCTCTATTACCAGAATACCTCGTCGATTCGCTTCGACATGTTCTCCACCACCCAGCCCGGTCTCCCGGTGCAGAACAATGGTATCTTCGCCGCATGGGATGGCGACCTCGGACTGACCGACGGCACCACGGGTGGCTTCAATCCCCTCGTGGTCGTGCCGGAGCCGACCGC
Organism: Luteolibacter sp. Y139; assembly: GCF_038066715.1. Lineage (NCBI taxonomy): Bacteria > Pseudomonadati > Verrucomicrobiota > Verrucomicrobiia > Verrucomicrobiales > Verrucomicrobiaceae > Neoluteolibacter > Neoluteolibacter soli. The sequence continues at coordinate 92,106 of NZ_JBBUKT010000013.1, forward strand.
TCCGCTTTTGTTAAGCGTCGCCTCCATGGGCATGCTGCTTCGCCGCAGCCGCCGGGCGATCAATGCGTGATCCCTGGGATCAAAGCGCCCCCGCATTCCATCCCAACGGGACGACTCATAAAAGCCCGGCACGAAGTGCCGGGGCCGTTATAGCATGATGATCGCGTCACAACGTGACGCCTCATGCGTCTTGCAGCCGTCTTCGATGACCAGATCCGAAGCTCCCGCTGAGCCATGCCAGACAGCATGTCGACACTATCGCTTCTCGATCGCCACCAGCGTCACGTCATCCATCTGAGGCGCCCCGGCCGCGAAACGCGAGAGCTCGCGTTCCACCGCCCGGATCGATGCCTCGGCACCCAGCCCTGCTCCTTCGCGGAAGGCATCCCGCAAGCGATCCATGCCGAACTCCTCGCCCGCAGCGTCCACCGCCTCCTTCACGCCATCGGTGTGAAACAGCAGGCAATCTCCCGGCTCGAGATGGATCTCGTGGACCTTGGTGACACGTTCGAAAACATCGCCTTCATCAATCCCCAGCGCCAAGCCTGGCGGCTTCAAGAGCGTCACCGACTTCTCCGCGGCCCGATAAAGCAAAGCCGGATCGTGCCCCGCACGCACCAACTTCATCGCACCGCCATCGCCCTCGATCACCGCGTAAAAGAGGCTGATGAACATGTCCTCCCGGATGTCCGGGAAGAGCTGCCGATTCACCAGCCCCAGCGCGTCGGCCGGATTGCCATGCGCCGTGGCGAGCGAGCGTAGGACACTGCGGCACATCGCCATCAGAAGCCCCGCGGCCACGCCTTTTCCCGACACGTCTGCGATGACCACGCCATGGCGGCCATCACCGAGATCGAAATAGTCATAGTAGTCGCCGCTGATAATCCGCGCGGGCTGATTGGTTCCGCTGATGCGATAGCCCGGCACCACCGGGTCACCCTGCGGCAGCAGCACGCGCTGGACCTCCCGGGCATTGCGAAGCTCTCCCTCCATCTGGCGCTTCTCGCTGGCCTCGCGATGGACCAGCGCGCTGCCGATCGCGAAAGCGGACTGCTCGGCCACGCTCCGGAAGACCGCAAAATCATTCGCGGTGAATGCCCCGTCCTCGCGGATCCGGGTCACCGCCAGGATTCCGAGATCCTTGCCACCGTGACGCAGCGGAGCGACCAGAGCCATCGTATCCGGGCCGTAGTGCAGCGCCCCGTCCCGGAAAGCAGGATGAGCCTTCACCTCGGGAACGAACTGCGCCTCACCCGAGGAAAGGATCGCCCCCAGCATTCCCTCGTCCGCCTGCACTTGGGCCAGCCGAAGGTGGCTTTCCAAGGCCCGCGGGTCCTTCTCCGTGCGCTGCCGCACGTCCTCCGGCACCGGAATCAACGGCGGGCACTGCGCGGAAAGGTATTTCGGCTGCAGCCTCGTGCGCGAGTCGTCCAGCAGGTAAAGCGCTCCACCCCGGGCCGCCACCACGCGGTCCACCCCATCCACGATCAACCGCGAAAGGCCGCTCATGGTGGTATTGCTATCGATCGCGGCACCCAGATCGTGGAGGAAGGCGAACATCCGGTGCTCTTCCCCCTCGAAGGCCGAAAGCTCGGCATTCTTCGAAGACAACTCCCGCTTTTTCCGCGACAAGGCGATCGCCAGCCCAATGAGCATCAGGGCCAACAAGGAATAAGGGAGAAGGTGTTCCATGGGCCGCGCCGACTGCTCAGTCGGCTTTTCGTTCGTTTTCGGCGACCTCTTGTTCAAGGATCCCGACTACGCCGGCGAACTTCCGGGCGTTTTCCTCGCTGGTCGAAGCCAGCGTCTGGTGAGCTTCCAAAATATGCCGCGCCCGCTCCTTCACCGTGGGCGAATGCCCCGGCTGATAGGGCTCCAGCTCGGCCCGGATGTCTCCGGCCTTGCCGCGCCACGGAGCGACCGGCGGGTCAATCTCAAGCAGGCAATCAAGTCCCAGATCCTCCAGCGAGCTGCGATTGCGCTCACCCGCACCAGCGATCTGGACGCCACCCTTGGCTCCCAGCTTCGACAATCGGGCCGCGAAACTCGCCAGCTGCCCCATGAAAGTGGAGTCCATCCCGGTGCACGCTTCGAGGTCGATGACCAAACATCGCTCTCCTGCCGCGATCCGGCCCTCTGCGCATTCCTTCATGACCGGACTGATGACGAAGGAACCTTTCCCCTCGCATCGAATCCAGGTAAACCCGTCGAAGACTCCGACCAAAATGGCGTTTTCCGAACTCACGTGAGAGGGACCGAACTTGCTAGCGACCGCTTTACCTTAGAATCCACTGGCGGGCGTGGTCAACCGTGCATCTGTGTGAAAAAGCGGTTACTGCCACAGGTAAGAGTGGCGCGAGGCGATTTCCCTGCCTCCACGGACCAGACTGCAGCGCCAAGCCAGCACCCGGCCGCCCTTCCGGTAGTCGTTGCCTAGAATGGCGAATTCGGCCCGGCCAGAGGTCTCGCCGGCGGAAATGGGCTGGATCATTTTCTTCACGCGGCTGCCGGTGGAAGCCTGTTGGAACTCAAAGACGATCTGACCGGCGTCGGACGTCGAGGCCTCATTCCACAGCACCGTATAGGTGTAGCCCAGCCGGTCACCCTGCTCGGCCATGCTGATGGCACCGTGGAAGCGCCGCTTGATTTCACCCCGGATCATCGGATCGTCACTGTCACCGAGGCCGACCTCGCGGATATGAAGCGGCCGCACGTCCAGCACCTGCGGCGAGCCGCAGGACCACAGGGACAAGGCCGAAATCATCACCGCGAGGGGCTTCCAAAGCTTCATCGGCGCTATTTCACGCAAGCTAACCGCCCTTGCCAACCCGCAAATTCCGGCATTCACGCTTCATCCTTTCCCGCGGCGCAACTGACCGCTTAAAATAGCTCCGTGGAACAGGCCATCCTCGACAAACTCGACGCCTTCATTCGGAAAAAAGGCCTGCGGAAGACCCCGCAACGCGATGCGATCGTGCGCACCGCCTTCGCGAACGACGAGCATTTCACCTCCGAGGAGCTGTTCGAGCGCTCACGGAAGGCCAATGCCGGCGTCTCCCGCGCCACCGTCTACCGGACCATCTCCCTGCTCGTGGAAGCCGGGCTGCTCCACGAAATCGACCTCGGCGGCGACCTCAAAACCTACGACCCGAACTTCGTCGACAAGCCGAGCCACAACCACCTCGTCTGCATCGACTGCGGCAAGGTCCTGGAATTCGAGGACTCCCACCTGGAGCTCCTCAATGACTGCCTGACCCGCCGCCTCGGCTTCCGGCCCATGCGCCAGACCATCAAGATCGAAGCCTGCTGCGAACAACTCCGCAAAAAGGGCGTCTGCCCCAACCTCATCAAGGCCCGCGTCACCGGCAAACGCCTCCCCGCCCGCAAGCGCTGACCCATAAGGGGTGTCGACGTCCGTCGACGCGTCTTCCGTAGGCGCGTTCGTGAGAACGCGGAAGCCACCAGCCAAGCGGACAATACCCTTGCGCGTTGGCCCCCAGACCTTCCCCCCGCCTTTTCCCTTGCACCGCGCCCCCGCCTGTCCGCTACTGCCGCCGCCATGTGGAAAGGTCGTTTTGCCCAGGATACCTCCTCGCTCGTCCAGCAGTTCGGTGAGTCGATCAGCTATGACTGGCGTCTCTTCCCGCACGATATCGCCGGCTCCATCGCCCACGCCCGCGCCCAGCAGACCGCCGGCCTCCTGACCGCCGAGGAATTCAGCGCCATCGAAAAGGGCCTGCTCGAAATCAAGGCCGACATCGAAGACGGCCGCTTCGAGTTCAAGACCTCCCTCGAGGACATCCACATGAACATCGAGGCCGAGCTCACCAAGCGCATCGGCCCCGCCGGCGCCAAGCTCCACACCGCCCGCTCGCGAAACGACCAAGTCGCCACCGATACCCGCCTCTACTCCCGCACGGAAATCGACATCCTGTTAGAAGCCCTGTCCGGCCTCCAGTCGGCCCTCCTCAACCGCGCCGAAAAATACGCCGCCACCGTCATCCCCGGCTACACCCACCTCCAGCGTGGCCAACCGGTCACCGTCGGCCACCACCTCCTCGCCTACGTCGAAATGTTGGAGCGCGACAAGGGCCGCCTTGCCGATGCCCGCAAGCGCCTCAATGTCTCCCCCCTCGGCTCCGGCGCACTCGCCGGATCCACCATCAATCTCGATCGCCGCGCCATCGCCGCCGAACTCGGCTTCGATAGCGTGACCACGAACTCGATGGATGCCATCGCCGACCGTGATTACATCGCCGAGACCCTCTTCGCCATCGGCCTCTGCGGCGTTCACCTCTCGCGCCTCAGCGAGGACCTCATCCTCTGGTGCACCGCCGAGTTCGGATTCGTCGTCTTCTCCGACGCCCACACCACCGGCTCATCGCTGATGCCGCAGAAGAAGAATCCCGATGTCTGCGAACTCACCCGCGGCAAGAGCGGCCGCCTCATCGGCAACCTCATGAACCTCCTCGTCGCAGTGAAGGGCCTTCCCCTCACCTACAATCGCGATCTCCAGGAAGACAAGCCGCCCCTCTTCGACTCCATCGATACGCTCAAGCTCATCCTCGCCGTGAACACCGAGATGGTCGCCGCGATGGAGATCCGCGAGGAACGCTGCCTCTCCGCTGCCAGCGACCCGATGCTGCTCGCGACCGACCTCGCCGACTGGCTCGTCAAGCAAGGCGTCCCCTTCCGCCACGCCCACGAACTCGTCGGCAAGGCCGTCGCCGAATCCGTCAAAACCGGCGTCCCACTCGACAAGCTCGATCTCACCAAGATCGACTCCGCCTACACCGCGGATGCCGGCAGCGTCTTCAATCTCCAGCGCGCCCTCGCCGCCCGCACCAATCCCGGAGCACCTTCGGTCGAGAACGTGAAAGCGGAGATCACCCGCTGGAAGAACTCGGGCACGCCGTGACAAATTCGGAGATGATTTGGAATTCTCTCCCGTCATCTCTTGAGATAACCTGTAGGGGTGAAATTCAATCACCCCCTCCTCATCCTCGCCGCCACCTCCCTGCCACTCTTGGCCGGGCCCGTCTTTGACGTGCGCAGCAGCGATGGCAAGGCCATCAAGATTGAACTCCTCGAGCTCAGCGGCGAGAACGTCACCTTCAATACCGTCGGCGAAAAAGGCGGGAAGGAACACTCGCTCGCCCTCGCCCGCTTCGACCCGGACTCCCAGAAGAAGATCCTCGACGAAGGCAAGGACCTCCCGCCGCGCCTGCCCAAGCTCGATATCGAGGTCGTCGTCTCCAAGAAGAAGGACAAGGACGGCTACTACATGGTGAACCAGACCGTGAGCGCCCGGGTGAAGCTGAAGAACACCAACCCGCGCATCGCCTTCCCGAAATCGACCGTCCACCTCACCTACTTCGGCCGAAGCCGGGAAAATGCCGCCAACTACAAGGTCATGGGGCGCAAGACCTTCGAATGCGAACTCGCTGCGGGCAAACAGACGGAAGAAGCAGTCGAAGGCTTCAAGACCCGCTACGACAGTGACAATGCGGGCGACTACAATCTCGGTGGCTACCAGTACGACAGCTACCTCCTCGTCATCACCGACGCCGCAGGCAACGTGATAGATTCAAGAACCTCCGACGCCGGCGTCCGCGCACTGCTCGCCAAGGACCTCAGCAAGGCCGCCGAGATCAACAAGACCGCGGTGAACAAGATCCTCAACAAGGATCTGGTCGAGCTGAAGTAAGGGGCTGAAGTAGCAGCAGGCCTTCGAATCGGCTGGGACGGCTCTCCGAGCCGTCCGGCTTATGGCGGCCCGTCACACGTGAACGGGACCATCACACGATTCCCGCCCCCGCCGCGGGACCTCTCTCCGAAAGGTCCCGCTTATTCGAGTTTCCCAGGGCCATTCACACCGCCTGCTTCCCAGGCCAGCAGAAGCGCACCGCAATCGCCGCACCCAGCAGGCACAGGATAATCCCGAACATCCAGCCGCGCGATTGCTGCGGCTCGATGTCGAGCTCCAGCCGCATCGGCTTGTTGCCGTCCACCTGCACGCTGCGCTTGAAGTCCAGCACCGTCCCACGCGCCGCCATCGTCACGTCCAGCGCAGCCGGCGCAGGATCGGCGGCGAGCTGCTGCGTCACGATCCGGTTGGCGATCGCCTTCATCGCCGCATTCTCGTCGATCGTGTTGCCCTCTAACATGCGGTCGAACTGCTGCGGATCGTAGTTGAGATTCCCCTGGAGCAGCGGGTTGTCCTGGGCCGCCTTCTCCAGCTGGGCATTGCCCGTCGGCAGCTCGGCCTTGTTGTCCAGATACAGCCGCTGGCGCCGCGTATTGAGCGCGAGCGTCGCCTGCTGCGTCTTCAGGTTTCTCAGCTGCACCCGCGCATCCTCGTTCGACGCCTGGTCGAGCAGTCCATTGCGCGCCGCCTTGCTCAGCGCCTGCCCCGCCTTGTCTTGTTCGCCGGCCTGCATCCACTGGTTCGCTTGATCCAGCAAGGCGACCGCCTCCTGCTTGCCCGCCGCACGCTGGCGCGAGACGTAGCTGCGATAGTCCTCCTGCACTACCCGTCGCGACTGTTCTTCCAGTTCGAAATCCCCGCGGTGCTTCGCGAGCTTCCAGCCTTCCGGCAAGATCACGCGCCACGTCAGATTCTCCAGCGGCACATCCAGCCGCGGCCCTTCCAGCACCGTGCCCTTGCCATTCATCGCATACACGAAGCGCACACTGGCCGGACGGTCCCCCTCTGGCGCGGGATGCACGTGGAAGAGCCACTTCGCTCCGTCCTTCACCAGCGGCACCCCATCCTCATTGACCAGCACGTTGTAAAGATCCGCCCCTGCCGGCAGCTCCAGCCGCAGCGTTCCCTTCTCCGCCACCCGCACATTCAGATCCACAGCCGTCAGCGACGCACCATCCGGCGATACCAGTGTCGTCAGGCTCCCCCGCTCCACGCGGAGATCCTGCGTCTTCTCCAGCTCATGGCGCTTCAGGCTCACTGCCAGCGGCCCTTCCACCTCCGCCGCACGGAATACCGCCGCCGGCGTCTGTGCAGAAAACGCATCGCGCAATCCCTGCGGAACCACACCCCAGTCACTGCGCTGCCAGCCGCGCGGCAATGTCGGACTCTCCATCTCCAGCCGGCCACCCGTCCGCAGCGCCACGAAATACGATGCCTGCCGTACTTCCAGCGGCGTCAACGGTGCAACGCTCACCGCATTCCCCGCCGTCTGCTGGAACTCGATATCGACCGTGGTCTCTCCCGCCACACCGCGCTGGAAACGAATCTCCCACAGACCATCTTCCCCCGCCACCGGGACGAAGTCACCGACCGCCGGCCCACTCGCACGCACCGTCGCCGCGGCCTTCTCATCAAGCCCCGGAACCCTCACCCGCAGCGCTTTCATCGCCGCATTGTCGATCCGATAGGCCAGTCGCACGCGGCTCAGCGTTTGCCCCTCACGCAACGTCACCTCATGCAGCACCTGCGCCGTCACCCACGCATCCAGTTTGTTGACCGCCAGCGCCAGCGACCAATCCGACTGGAGCAACTTGAACGCCAGCGCCCCCGGTCGCGGCACACCCGCCTCGCGCGGATCGAGCTGGGAAACATTGGTGCGCGATACCGCCCTCACTTGCAGTCCCCGGTCAGGCACCACCGTCAGCATGCCGGTCTGCCGTGCAGCTCCGCGCAGTGAAACCCTCGGCACCGCCCACGATGCCTGCGCACCGGGAAACGGAGCCGCCAAAGTGATCGCAAATGCCTGATCCCCCAGCGTCCGCCCATTCAGGTGCAGGTTCAGAAGCCGCACCCCATCCACCGTCGCCTCCGCCCAATGCGCCAGCGCTGCACCGGTCACCGATTCCACCTCGAAGCCCGCCGGAATCTCCACCTCCAGCTTGAACAAGCCCGCCCGCGTGATCGATGCCATCAAATCAACCGCCAGCACCATGCGATCATCCCCCAGCGAAAGCGTCTGCTTCATCTCCGCCCGCAGCTCCGCAGCCACCGGCGTCACCTTCAGCGTCAGCGAGGCATCGCCACCCGTATGACGATACGCCCGGTGCATCACCGCCAGCGCCCGGCCCTCACGATCATGCGGCACAAGCTGCGCGTTGAAATCGTCCAGATTCACTGCGCTCATGCCCTTCGCATTCACCGCTTCCGCCTGCGCCTCATCACCGAAGCCCAGACCTAACAGACCCACCGCACCCGCCGAGCCCTGGACCTTCACCGGCTCCAGCGTCAGATCCACCGGCAACGTCGCAGTCCCACGCTGGGTCCCGATCGAAAACGCAAACGCCTGATCTTGCGCGGGCTCGATGCCCACCTTCAGCTCACGCGTCTCCGGATTGAAGCGCCAGCTTCCCACCGGTCCATCCGCCACATCACCCACCGTGAAGCCCGCGGGAATCAGCACCGTCAATTCCTTCACCACCCCACGCGACGGCCGCACCGCCAGCCGGTGACGCCCGCTGACTACTCCCGGTCCGGGCAAATAAAGATCATTCGTCTCCACAAAGAAGCGCGTCTCCTCATTCGCCGCATCCCGTTGCAAGGGCCGCGCCTGAAGCGTGATCCCGTCAGCCGGGCCAAGCACCAGCTCGGCACCACTTCCACCCTCGACCGTCAAAGGCGTCACCTTCGCCGCACGTTGCGAGACGAACTCCCATCCCGGCTGATTCCAGCTCACCTTGACCCGCTGCACCGCCGCCGGACCTGTCGGCAATTGCCAGCCATTCTGCGGAGCTGGCAGCGGCATTTCAAAAGTCGCATGCCCGGTCTTCTTGCCGTCGACACTGGCCACCAGGAAATACGCCTCGCTCTCGCCATATGCCGCCTTCACCACGCGCCAGCCCTCACCCGTGAAGCCAGTCAGCACCGCAGGCGACGTGAGCAGCAACACCCGCTCATCCGCCTTGCCTCGAGCTTCGACATCGACCTCACCGGTCAAGCGTCCATCCTGAATCCGCCACGTGTGCAACATCGACTCCGCAGGCACCAGCTCGGCACCCTTGCTCAAGTCCGCACCACCGAGGAACAACAGCAAAGCTGTCGCCGCCACCGGCGCGACTCCCCTGCGAAATAGCCCCGCCAATCCCGGCAGACCTTTCCCTAACAGCAGCAGCGCACCCAAGCCGCCAAAGAACAACACAGCACCGAAGCGCTGTGCCAACACACCCAGCCCGATCATCGCCAGCCCGCCGGTCACCGAAAGCACCCGCTGCTTGCGAGTCCACAGCCCGTAGATCACCACGGCCACGCCAGCCAATGCCAGCAGCACGCCCCACACGCTGATCATCGCCTGCCACCCGGGAACGTTCCCCAGCTCCAGCATCACCTGCTTGTCCGCAGGCACCACCGGCGCCGTGTATTCCAGCGTCGCAATGTTCACCCGCCGCTCATGAAGCGCCTGCCACCCCAGCCAGCATGAAGCCGCACCGGCAAGGATCATCAGCAACACGCCCGGAATCCGCAGCCCACGGATCCGCTGCAGGATCCATCCCAACAAAGCCACTAACAGAATCGCCAGCGCCCCCATCCGCGCCCGCGCCACGATCCACTCCAGCCCGGTTTCAGTAAGCACCGGCTTCACCGGCCGCAAGCCACCACGTGGCACCAATTGCCGACCTTCATCGCCGCTCACCTTCCACTCGCCGATCACCGTCGGTGCATGCAGCACCGGCGCAGCCAGCTTCGGCGAACGCGCACTCTCGCCCTTCACGCCATAGCGCAGCACCACCTCCACCGGTTCATTCGGATCCGCCTTGGCAGGCAGCGGCACCAGGATCTTCGCACCGTCACGACGCGGATTCACCGTCTGACCAGCCACCTTCGACTCCCACAAATCGCCCTGCGGCAAGGAAAGCTCCAGCACCGAGCGACCCCGCGTCTTCACATAGAAGCGCGCATCGGTGACCACCTGTCCATCGCGCGAAACGCGGCTGGCGAGCTTCGCGAAATCCACCACCTGATCCTGCGTCTCGCCCGGCTGATACCAGTCGATGTCCATCTTGATCGAAACATCACCGGCAGTGTACTGCCACGCTTCCAGCGTCGGCGCGCTGCTCAGCAGCCGGTATTCCGCCGGCAGTTCGGTGGCCTCGATCGGCAGCACCGATCCCTCCGCCACCGGCTCCTTCTTGTTCACCTGAAGCGGACTGACCACTTGGATGTAGCCGCGCTCCGACTGGACATCCAGCGGCCTCACTTCTCCCGGTGATAGGGTTCCTCCACGGGCACTCATCGGCTGCTCGAAGGTCACCAGCACTGTGCCAGCACCGAGCAAGGGCCGCGCCAGCGGAATCACCAGCGTATCCCCTTCTCTCCTCCAATCGCGCCCGATGTTCTGCCCGATCACCTCCACGTTGCCCAGGCTCTGGGGCACCCGGATTCGCCATTGGCTCGCTGGCGCACCCACCACGAAATAGTTCACCAGCACGCTGCCGGTCACCGCACCCTCCTTCAGCGAATACAGGTGGAACACATCCGCCTGCACGCTCTGCCCCAGCGCCTCCACTTTCATCGTCGCACTCCACTTCGTCTCACGAATCCGGAACGCCTGCTGAAGCCCCGCCTGCTTCTTCGGAAAGTAATCCACCGGCGTCTCCACGAGTCCTTTCGTGACACCCGGCACCGCCCGATAGCCCGCAGTCACCACCACGCCGACATACCCGCGCGATGACTTCGCGCCGGGATGCCCCAGCACCGGCAGCACCCAGTCGCCCGCCGCAGCGGCGAGGTTCTTCTCCAGCTTCACCGTGATCAATTGCCGCCCGATCAGCGCCTGCCCGAAGAGGATCTTCAGCTCCCGCTTACCGTCCACCGCATCCGTCGCCACGCTGTAGTCCGCCACCCCGGTGCCTTCCACTCCCGCCACCGCGAAGTCGGCAGGCACCGCCACGCTCCACTCTCGAAGGGGCGCCTCGCGGATGTCGAGCTCCAGGTCGGTCGTGATCCGCCGGTCGGTCTCTCCCAGCTCATGCACCGTCACCTCCGTCACCCCCACCTCTGGCAGCACCTGATCCGCCGCCACCTCGTAGTCATAGTCAGCAGAAGGGAAGCGATACACGAAAGCCTGCCGCAAGTTCTCACCCTCCTTCGCCCACGGGAATTGCCCCGGCGAAAGCTGCATCAGCCCCTTCTTTGCCGTCACTTCCAGTCGCACCGCCCCATCATTGGCCACCCGCAGATAGCCGCTATGCCGGATCGCGCCCACCGGAGAAAACCGCGGCGGCGTCAGCTTCGCCGGAAACACACCCAAGGCGGCCTGCGCCTCGATCTCAATATCCCCCTCACCCTCGATCGGTCGGCTCAGCCGCACATCTAACAAACGTGCCCCGCCCTCCTCCGCCACACTCCACGCCAGCACCAGCGGCCCCTTCACCGCAAGGATCTCACCGGCTCCATCGATCCGGATCTTCAGCGACTCCAGCTTCCCTTGCAGCACCCGGAACCCGAGCCGCGAGTAACGCCTCGCCAAGCCCGCACCCACACGCGTCTCCGCGATCTCGCTGCTTGAGAAAAACAGCGCACCATCGCCTTCCTTCCGCCCACTCTTCCAAGCCAACCCCGCACGACCCGTGGCAGGCAGGAAGCCCGTCCAGACTCCTTCACGACGCTCCGGCACCACCGCCTCATCCGGCTTGAACGAAACACCTTCATCGAGCCCGGCAATCTTCACCGGCACCACCGCCCCGCCATGAAGCTTGAAATCCACTCCCCGCCAATCGCCCTGGCGTCCAAGCGGAGCCTCGAAGGAAAGCGTGATCGGAAAGCTCCCCTCCTTCTCCCCCACCAGCTCATGCACATAGCTATCCCCGGCCTTCTTCAGCCGGATGAACCAGCCCGGACCCGATGTCACACCACTCAGCGCCACACCCTCTAACAAGGTCATCGCCTCCCCCGCCTTCACCACATGCACCTCGCCCTTCAGCGTGAAGGAAACACTGCTCGCGTCAGGCGTCACCTGACCGTCGAGCGTCGCACTCGACAACTCCACCGCACGCGGAGCCGCTCCTTTGAGCTCCACCTTCACGTTCAGCTTCGCCGCGACGCTCCCACTGAAACGCTGCGTCTCCGCATCCCCTTGGAGCGATTGCAGTCCTTCCACCGCCAGCACCCGCGGAGCCGTGCTCTCGTCACCGGCAAGACTCACCGTCGAGGCAAAGCCCACCGCCGCACCCGGCGCAGGCAATAGCAGATCGATCGGCTCCTTTGTATCCCCATGCAGCGAAGTGATCGCCACATTGAATTCCTTCGGCACCTCTGCCTTCGGATCCGCAGGTAGCTCCGGCTTCAGATCCAGGAACCTCGCCCCATCCGCCTCACGACGAACCGTCCAAGTCTTCAGACCCACACCCGTCACTCCCGTGATCTCACCTACCCCCGTCAGACCCAGGCTCAGCACCTCCGGCCGCCCCTGATGCACCCGCAGCTTCGCCGTGATCGTCTCCTCCACCTTGTCCGTCCCCGCCTTGATCACCGTATCCGTGAGCGCCGAAAAAAACAGCGGCACCGGCTTCTCACGATCCACGGGCACAAGGACAATCTTCTCATCCTGAGCCGGAGCAAATCCTCCTAACAGCAGGGCAACCAGAGAAAGGGTGAATGGTAGGAGTTTCATAACATCAAGGGTGTAAGGAGAGAACGCCACCAGTCTCCCGGCAGCAGGTAAATCATTCGTAAAGATCCGCGCCACGCGCGTTCAGTTCACTTCAGCTTGCCAATCATCGACTCCAACTCGGCCACCGGCTTGCTGTTCGCATAGCGTGCTTTCACCTTCGCCATCACCGGCGCCAGCTGTTGGAAATCCACCGCCTCCGCCATCGGCGCTGCCCGCAGCTTCTCCGCGGCAAACGCAGCCAATCCCGCCAGCTCGATCGACGGCGTCGCCTGATCGAATGCCGGAGCCTGCGCCTCATAAGGAATCGTCCAAGTCCGCTCGACCATCTGACCACTCGCCGCATCGCGGAAGCGCACGCTCACCTCGCCGACTTCACCCTCGCCCTGCGGCAGGGTCTCAATCTGATAGAGCGCATTGCCCGCCTCCTCCGCCGCCATCTCCGCGGCATCCACCGAGTCGTTGCGGAAGTCTTCCTTCTTCAAGCGATGCTCCTCGAAGCCGATCAGCTTGTACTTCGCCACCCGCGCCGGATTGAAGCGCACCTGCACCTTCACATTCTCCGCCGCCGGACGGAATGCTCCCGCCAGCTGCTTCGCAAAGCCAGCATCCGCATCCTCAGCACGATCCACGATGTAGTACCGCCCGTTCCCATTCCGGGTCAGCCGCTCCAGCAGCTTGTCATTCAGCCCCTCGGTTCCAAATCCCGCCGCATCGAAGGCGATCCCATGCTGCCGCATCAGCTCCACCTTCGCCTGCAGCGTCTCCGGCTTCGCATCGCCCAGGTTCGCCGCCCCGTCGGTAAAGAGCACGATCCGGTTCTGCGCCGCCGGATTGAACTGCCGCAAAGCCAGCTCTTCGCCCAGCTTCAGCCCCTCCTCCAGATTCGTGCCACCTTCCGATGGTGTCCGCGCCAGGATCGCATTCAACTCCTGCGCCCGGTTCCCCGGCAAGCGATCCACCAGCAACCGCGGCTGCCGCGCAAAGCCGATCACACTCACCGTGTCGCCCTCTTTCAGTAGCCCCGAAAGCTGCTGCACCGCATTCACCAGCCCGGCGTTCCGGTCCTCACGTTCCATCGAGCCCGAGCTATCCAGCAGCAATGTTAGATTCAGCGGCGTCGAGCCCCCGCGCCCTTGCGAACCCGTCCGCACGCCGATCCTCAAAAGGTTCCGCTGCGGCAAGGCCGGATGCGCACACTGCTCCACCGCACACACCACCGGCTCCCCATTCGCCGGTGCCGCATCACCATAATCAAATGCATTGTAAAACTCCTCCGGCCGGATCCCATCCGCCGCCGGCACCTCCCCACGATCCAGCGCCGCCTTCGCCATCTTGAACGACGCATCACTCACATGCAGCGAGAAGGTCGAGAAAGGCTCCGCAGCAGTCGCAGTCTCGGCCAATGCCACTGGCTCGGGGGCCTTGTTCTGCTCCTGCTTCTTCTCGCTCTTGGCCTTCGTCTCAATCTCACTGCGGAATCCATCGCGAACCCTGCCCAATTGCTGAAGCTGAGCCTGGATCTCGGTGCTATTCGGATCCTGCTGAAGCTTCTCCTCTCCTTCATGGATCGCCTTGTCCAATTTCAAGATGACTTCCTCATCCGATACTTCAGACATTGAAGCGGAAACATCGTCCTTCGCCTTTGCGAGGTCCTTCAATCCCTTGGAGCCCTCCTCCGGCGGGACCGCAGTTTCCCAAGCCCGATCCACCTGCGCTAGAAGCTCGGCACGAGTCTGATCATAGGCCGCCCGATAGTAGTTCGCCTTGGCCGACGCCACCGACTCCATCCCCCGCCGGGCTGCCTTGTTATACGGATCAGTGCGGAGCACATCCTCATAGGCCTTGCTCGCATCATCGAACTTCCCGAGGTTGTAGTTCCCCTCCGCCATGTAGAGCTTGCGACGGACCTCGTCGGTATTCTTGTCGTCCCCGTAAGTCAGCGCAGGATTGGTGCGAATCGGATCGTCCAGATAGTCCTGCAGCGCCTTTGCCTGCACATTGTTCGGGTCACGCGCAAGCGTATCACCGGCAAGCTGGCGCGCCTCCTCATATTTGCCCACCTTGCGGTAGCTCTCACCAAGCGCGGTCGAGCCATCGGAAAGCACCTGGTTAAGATAGTCCCGGCGATCCTTGACCATCTCCGCATCCGGCAACACATCCAGGGACGCCTTGTATTTGTCCACCGCCGCCTTGTAGTCGCCCTTGGCGTAAGCATCACGGCCTTCATCCCGCAGCGCGTCGGAAGTCGCCACCGCACTCTGGCGGCGGATCATCTCCTTCTGCGCAAGACCACTGTAAGGGCCATCCGCTGACTTCTTGCCCTCGGCCAGCTGCAACTCCGGCAGCTGCTTGGTTGCCTCCTGCTTCATGAACCAAGCCGCGTCCCTGTCGGCAGCATTCGCACCGAGCGCTGTTTGCGCCTGAACTTTCGCCCCTGCCGTATCAGCTTCAGGGTCGACGGTGAAATTGCTGACGCTCCCATTCATCATCAGCGTGACATCCTTCTTCAAATCACCGGCAACTTCCGCTTCCGGGCGATCCGTATTGCTCAGGATCGCGTCGATGCTGTTGCGATTGATCTCACCCTGACCGGAACGCTGACCCGCCGTCATGATCTTGTTCACACCGACACTCGGATCAGCCGGGATACCAAGGATCGCACCACCACCGCTTCCGGTGGGAGCGTTCGTGACGGCACTATTGTATTCAAGCGACAGATCACTCTTCAGACCACCCACGATGCCATCCGCCGCCATCCCGAAAGTGTCACCGGTTGCCTGCTGCGTCGCCCCGTGGGCAAAAAAATGATCTTCTGCCGCTCCACTCGCAGGCCGTGCGGGTGCATTGGCATCCCCTCTCACACCACCCCAGCTGGACCACCCGCCGACTGAATTGGAAGCCGGGGGACCGCCAGCCACCCGCCCGCTCTCGGTCGAAGGCTGGGCCAGCTCCGCTTCCCCGAAACGGAGCACGCCTCCTATCGACGCCTTCGAATCGAACAACGGAGTCTCGCTGCGGGAACGAGTGTTCAAGCTGGATGCCCCTTCCGGAGCAGAAGCGTCCGCAGCGCGTCCAAACCGTGTGACAGCGTCAGCTTCTAGATCCGCCGGCTTCCCACTACGAGCAGCCCCCAGTTCCTTCCCGAGCATCTGGTGATCGCTGAAGTCGTTGAGAGCAATCGCGCCGGTAGCAGCCGTAGCCGTGGGTGCGGTCGTCGGCGCCGGAACGTCGCCCGCAGCGACTTCAGGCGCTGGACCAGAATCCGCCACTGCAGCAGGCTTCATCGTTGCCATCGGACTGCTCTTCTCAAGATCCAGGTAACGCCTCGCTTGCGCCTGCGATGGAACCTCGACCGAAGACTTGCTGCGACTCAGCGCCGGCTTTTCCTCAAGCCTCGCCAAGGACTCCTCCATCACCTGCCCGCGCTCTCCTTTCGCCTCAACCGCGGCAAGCGAATCGATCTGAGCAGCAGGCTCCTCTGCCGGAAGCGGACCTCTCACCGCCGGCGATGCCGGAGCGTCATAAGCGAAGTTATTCTCCGCCCGATCCACGATAATCCCACGCAGCTCTACTAAACGGTTCCGAGCCTCGCGCTCTCCATTCATCGGCGAAACCTCCACTTTCGACTTCATCGCCAAAGCTTCCTTGGAAGACACCCCCACCGAAGAGAAGAGAGCCCAACCCGCCGCACTGATCACCGTGCAAGCCGCCAGCGCCAGAAGGGCACGACGCCCCGTCTGCCCGCGATTCACGATCTTCGGCAACTCGATGACCTCCTCCTTCTCCACCACCGGCTCATCATCAAACAAAGCCTCGATCTTCGCCCGCTTCTCCGCCGGCAACTTCCACGCCTCATCCGGCCCCGCCTTGCGGTCCGCCGTGACGAATCCATGCAGCACCCGCAAGCGCCGCTCAAACAACCGCGCCTCCGGATCCCGGTTGCAGATCTCCTCCAACTCCGCCGCCTCGAACGGCGAAGCCTCGCCTAACACCCACGCCGTGATCCGCGCTTCCAGCGCAGCATCACCCACGGGATTCAGCGGCTTGTCCGTATCGTCATTCATAGGATTGGTTCCAGTCTTCTGTCTGTTGTCTTGAAGTCTTCCGTCTCTCTCTAACCGTTCGCACTCTCGATCCCCATTCGCCGCAGGCTCTCGCCGAGTGACTTCAGAAGGTGGTGCAGCTTGTAGCCGACATTGCCGACGCTCAGGCCGGTCCGTTCGCTGATTTGGTCGTACTTGAGATCTTCGTGGTATTTCAGTTGGAGCAGCACGCGGTCGTCATCGCGGAGTTCGGAGAGGAGGAGTCGGACGGCGCCGGCGGCCTCGAGACGTCCCACGGGATCGGGGTCGTCGTGGCCGGCGGCGGCATCCCACTCGGGAGTCTCCTCCACCAGGGTCTCGCGCTTGTGGTCGCGCAGGTAATTGAGAGCTAGATTTTTGACGGATCGGTAGAGCCACGCTTTCGGATTGGCCACCTCGTCCCAATGGGCGTGCAAGCGGAGGAAGGCCTCCTGAACGAGGTCTTCCGCACATTCGCGGCGGCCCACCATCCCGTGGGCGAAGCGCAGCAGTGGACTCTCCTCCGCCTCGAAGATCTGCCGGAGTGTCGGTTTCTCCTCGGTCATCGTGGCGAAAGGAAGCACCGCCGGGGCTTCAGCCCTGGGCTGTGACGCGGTTTCCATGCAGGGTGATGTCAATCAGGGTCATGGCTCTCATCGGTAAAGACCCGGCAGCCCGGAAATCCTTGGAAGAATTTTTCACTAATGGGATCTTCGCCCCCGTGCCCCCGAAAAAGAAGCCAAACCAGTGGCCCCCCACCGGCCCCGCCTTGGTGAAGGAAGTCTGCCGCCGCATCCGCCTGGCGCGCAGCCTCTGGGACGCCCACCGCAATGCAGCCTGCCGCGGCGAACGCGAAAAAGCCATCGCCCTCTACGAAACCCTCACCCCCGAGGAACGCGAAAAAGTCCCCCAAACCCTCCGCGTCTGGCTCCGCTACCGCAGCGAAAAATACTTCGGCGAAGGCCGTTAGACCCCGCCCGCCAAAGGCAGGGACCGCTCTCCGAGCGGTCAGGCGTCTGGCGGCCCGCCTCAGGCTGCGACCTGAAACCAGCAAATTGGCCCCCCACAGCCTCTCCCCTACTCCTCCTTCTTCGCCCGGTGCCCCGGCTTGGCCAGGATCTCCACATACACCTCCTTGCCCCCCGCAGCGGCAGCGGCAGCGATCGCCTTCTCCACATCGCCGGGATGCGTCGCGGCGGCCTCCGCACTCGTCGGGCCCACCTTGCAGTCGAAGTCCCAGAAATCGACACCCTCCGGCAAGGCCTTCCGGCGCTCGCGCTTCAGATACTTCCGGAGCTCATTCTTGATCGCATCCAGCACCAGCCCGGGCTTCCGGTCCGCGACTTCGAGGGGAAAGGTTTTCTTCATGGCTGGCCTTGTGTCCTCCGCCCCGCCTCTTGTCGATGGCGATTCGCTACGAACCCGCCTTCCCGTGATCACGTAACCCACTCCCCCGCGATCCCGGAATATCGCCACGCCCCCGAATCCCGCATCGTCCCGACACATGCCACCCGCATGCGATCACCGCCCCGGCCAAGTGATCTGACTTTCTGTGTGTGATTCCGGTGGAGGAGGCATCTGGCTACAGGTCGGCCTCTCTTTCCTCCTCCGCCGGAAGCTCCCCGGCCTTTTCCCCGGATTGTCGCGAAGACAACGCCAACCAGAGCGTCGATTTTTTGACGAAATGCAGCGATTGGCGTTTACTTCATCAATCAAGTGAACCCCGAAGCCGAAAGTTCGACTAACACTGGCCAGCCCCACGATCCCCGGCATGATCAGGTTCTGGCCCCTTCGAATGAAGTAGAGGGAATCACTGGCAGAGTCTTCATTCACCAGGGACGCTCAGGCATCTGGTTTATGATTTTTGTCATCAGCCTCTTGCTCTCTGCATCTTTTGCGGCACCAGCGAAGGCAACTACGGCGTGGGGGACTTGGCTGATCAATTGGCAATCCAATCTCCTCCTCTACTTCGCGGGAGCCTCCCTGATCCTCTGCCTCTTCAACTGCGCTCGGGCCACGTTCCTTCACTACCACGCGAAAAGACTTCAGCGCAGCAGGTGAGAAGAAAGCCGTCGCTCAGGGAACCGCTTGAAGCTTCCCCCGCGTCCCCTCATCGATCACCAGCGGCTTTCCCTCACAATCCACCCGCACCGTCGTCATCTTCCCAAAGGCACACACCTCACCCTCCTTCACCACCTCAAACACCCAGCTCACCGAAGCAGCCCCGATCCGCTCGATCCCCAGCTGCACCTCGATCTTATCCCCGAACCGCAGCGGCCGCTTGAAGTCACACGACACATGCACTCGCGGCCATCCCCCGAGCTCACGGTCGATCACCACGATCCCTTGCTGTTGCAGATACAGATGCTCCGCCTCCTCCACATGGCGGAAGATCTTCGGAAAATGCAGCCACCCGCTGCAATCGGTATCCGCAAAGGAAACCTGCGCCGGATGAACATGGAGCGGCTCGATCATGCGCATGGTATGACGAGCGAAATTCCAGGCCGCAAGCGCGGGCCCGCCAGACCTGCCGGGGATTTCACGCTTTCCACCTCCACAATTTCCCGTCGGTACGTTTCACTCCCGGCCAATGAAACCGGGTCGCGCCGTCATCCTGTCCAGTCTCCTTGCCGGACTCATCCCCTCCGCACCGGCTCAGGATCTTCTCCCCGCCCCGGACGACCTTCCACCTCCACTTGAGGAGGCTCTGGACCTCCCGCCTCTGGAAGACGCCGTCGTCAACCGGGTGACCCCGGGCTCTGCCACAAATCCCCAGCGCTTCTCCAAGTCTCCCCCACAACTCATCGGCGAAAGCGGCGGCACCCGCCTGCTTCACTACTGCACCGCGAATCCCGTCTCCGCGAAGCCTTCCTTCTTTCATCACCTCGTCGCCGCGACCGAGGACGGCCACCAGTTCCTCCTCTATCACGATGAATCACGGGCACCGCAGCCCGTCGCCAGCATGAACGCCCGCGGCGATGTCGCCACCGTCCTCCGCTGGTCCTGCGTCGGCGCCTTCTTCGCTCCCGACTACAAGCCGGTGATCATCCGCAAGCTCCGCAGCGACCGCTTCCTGAAAGCGCCCCCCAAGTTCGAGCACTTCACCATCCGCGACATCGCCTGGGGCGACGGCGTGCTCGTCTGTAGCGGCCACCTCAGCATCGCCACCGGCGAATACCCCTTCCTCTCCCGCCTGCTCTTCACGGACAAGGGCGAGGTCAGCGACCACCAGATCCTCTGGACCACTTGGAAACCGGGAATCGCTTTGCACCAACAAGGGATCGCCGGACAGCACCCCGCCGCGAATGACCTCGCGAAGAGCCTCCACGTCCAAGGCCAGCTCATCCTCTGGAAAAACGCTGGCCAGCCCCGCCAGGGCTCAGCCAAGGACCTTCCATCGGGCTTCGAAAAATCCGCCTGGCAATGCACCGAACTAGCCACCGGAACCACCCGCCCCCTCGCCGAAGCGGACCCCGTCGACCGGGACCGCCTGGCGAAAATCGATCAAGAAATCGCCACGCGAAAATCCCGCTAGCCGACTCCCCTTGAGGAGCGGGGACACTCCTGTCCCCGCTATCCCGAACCACCCCTCACCGCCCGCCTCCAAGCGTACGTAGTCCCGCCTTCAGGCGGACTCGAAGCACCTAACAACCCAGCTTTCCCCTTCAAGCCCGCACCGCCCTTCCCTAGGACCGCAGGATTCCACACCACAGCCGCTCAATTCAGGCCAGTCCTCTTCCTGCCTTTAAATTTCGCGCACTTTCGCGTCCTTTCGCGGTTCAACAAAGACGCCGCAGGAGCCCAGTGAGCTCGACTCACTGAGCGCCGCCTACGACGTCTCGAAAACCGGCCTTAGAACCGCTTCACCAGCAGCGAGGCATTGTGCCCGCCAAATCCGAAGCTGTTGCTCAGCGCCACATCCACCTTCGCCTCGCGCGCCGTGTTCGGCACCACGTCCAGATCGCACTCCGGATCCTGGTTTTCCACGTTGATCGTCGGCGGCACTACACCCTCCACGATCGACATCACCGAAGCGATCAGCTCGATACCACCGGCCGCACCAAGCATGTGCCCCGTCATCGACTTGGTCGAACTCACCATCAGCCCATTCGTAGCGTAGTCGCCGAACGCCAGCTTGATCGCCCGCGTCTCCGCAATGTCACCGAGCCCAGTCGAGGTCGCGTGCGCATTGAGATACTGCACATCCTCCGGATTCAGCTTCGCGTGCTTGAGCGCCATCCCGATCGCATAAGCCGGACCGGAACCATCCGGCGATGGCGCACTCAGGTGATGCGCATCCGCACTCACACCATAGCCCACCAGCTCCGCATAAATCTTCGCACCGCGAGCCTTCGCGTGCTCCAGCTCTTCAATCACCACCACGCCCGCACCTTCACCCATCACGAAGCCATCGCGGTCCGCATCAAAGGGACGCGACGCCTTCTCCGGTGCATCGTTCCGCGTGCTCAGCGCCTTCATGTTGGCAAAGCCCGCCAAGCCCATCGGCAGGATCGTCGACTCCGCACCACCGCAGAGGAAAGCATCCGCATCGCCGAATTTGATCATGCGCCACGCCTCACCAATGTTGTGGTTGGACGTCGCACAAGCCGTCACGATCACCATGTTCGGCCCGTAGAGACCGTGCTCCATGGAAATGATGCCGCTCGCGATGTTGGAAATCATCATCGGGATCGTGAAAGGCGAGACGCGCTTCGGTCCCTTCGTCAGGCAGACCTCATGCTCGCGCTCCAGCGTGCCCAGGCCGCCGATGCCGCTGCCCACCATCACGCCGAAACGGCGGCGATCCACCTTCTCCAGATCCACGCCGCTGTCCGCCAGCGCCATCTTCGACGCTGCCACCGCGAACTGCACATATCGGTCCGAGCGGCGAGACTCACGGGGAGTGTTGAAATACTGGTCCGGAGCGAAGTCCTTCACCTCACCCGCGATCTTGCACTCATACGGTGCCGGATCCAGCAGGGTGATCGTCCCGATGCCGCTGCGCCCGGCCTTCAGGCCGTCCCACGTGGTTTGCAGATCATTGCCAAGGGGGCTGACGCAGCCGATACCGGTGATGACGACTCTTCTTTCGCTCATGATGTGTGAGTTGGGCGTGGCGTGACGGGAATTTCGGGGGTCCTTAGTGTCTCCCGGGGTGGGTGGCAAGCCTCATCCCAGACTCCGGTTGCGGCCGCGTTCATTCTCCGCCCCGCAGTGAGGACAGTGGAAAATACGCCCGCGCCCCTCGTCTTCAACCACCAGCAGGCACAGCCGGCAATTCACGCGCTTCCGCACCGACCGCCGCTCGGCATTTCCCGCCGACCAGCGGGAGATCCACTCGAAAAAAACCACCACCACCATCGTGATCCCGATGGCCCACGCGGCGAGTTCAGTCAGGGAGAGCTCGATCATGATCCACTGGAGATTTCGACAGCCGTCCAGCCGCCACCCTTGTCACCGCCCTCGATCGTCACCTGCCGGAGCCACTGCTCCACGCTGTCATCCACGACCGGCTCGGCGGAGAAAAGCGGCGTCACCCGGGTCACGTGGCCGTTGGCATCGTACCCGAGCAGATACCGGTTGCCCCGCGCCAGCGATGCCGGCGGCACCGACTCCGGTGCCATGGCACGCACATCGCCACTCGAAAGAACCAGCGGCCGCGCGGGATCAGGCAGCGGCGGCCCCTGCGAGGGCGGATCGGGCACCGGCAACGCCGGCAACACGCCGAGCGACACCTTTTCCTCCCGGTTCGCCGCCGCCATCGGGATCTCCACGGTCACGGAGCGGAGCTTCGGCTCATAGCGATAGCCCGGCGGACGCGCCTTCGCCATTGCCTCGTCCATCAAGCCCTTCACCGCCGGATCTTCCACCGGATCGGCCCGCCGCGGCATCGGACCTGCCTCCAGCGCCTGCATTTCCAAAGACTGCCATTCCTCGCCCTGCGGGACCAGGATCATCGTCCCCCGCCGCTCCGGCTGCCGCGAAACATTGCCCACCCGTACCCTCACGCTCGCAGCCAGCCCCGCGGTGATCAGCGCCACCAAACCGAACGCCAGCATGAAGCGCATGCTATGCCCCACCGGCAAACGCCACTGGAACACCAGCCCGCTCTCGCGGTCCCGGGTCGTGCGTTTGTGGCGGAGGTTGAACATAAGTCACTGGGAGCGCGGAATTCATTCCGCCAAAGCAGCTCGGTGAGTTCGACAGGAACGAATCCCGCACTCCCCGTAAAAGCCCATCATGGCGTTTCTTTCGATTTTTCCCCACCCTCCGCCGGCTGCCCCAGCAAATATACCTTCAACCCCTTCTGCAACGCCACCTCCGCGACCTCGCGTTGCGTCTCCACTGCCACGCCCTTGTCCACCCGCAGCAGCACCGTCTCACTCCCGCGCCGCGCATCCAGCCGCTCCGAAAGCTGCGCCAGCGTCACCGGCTCCCGTTCCACCCAGAAAGCCGGCGGCTCACCGGCCGTCACTGTCACCACCGTCACATCCGCCTGACGCTCCAGTTGGAAACGCGAAACCGGCAACTCCACCGCCACGCCCGATTGGCTGGCAAAGGACGGACCGAGCAGGAAAAACACCAGCAGCAGCGCGAACAGATTGAACGCAGGCACCACGAAAAGGAACCCCGGCCGCTCCGGCAGCGTCGATTCCAGCTTCATCATTTCTTCCGCTCTTCGCGCCGGCGGGCTTCCAGCTCATCCCGCATCGAGACGATGCCAGTATCAATCCGGGCGTCGCAGATCATGTTCACCATCTCGATACCCGTGCGTTCGATCCGGTGGAAAAGCCGTTTCGTCCGGCCGAGGAAATACAGGTAAAACAGATACGCCGGGATCGCGATCGTCAGGCCCACGATCGTAGTTACCAACGCGGTGACCATGCCCGTGGTCAGTTCGGATGGACTGGCATAGCCGCCATGTGAACTGATCTGCTGAAAGGTTTTCCACAGCCCCAGCACCGTGCCCAACATACCGGTCAGAGGGGCCAAAAGAGCCACCCCGAGAATCCCGCGCAAGTTCTTCTCAATCCGCGGAACCTCAAGCTGCCCAGCCTCTTGTGCGATATCCCGCAGGTCCGGACGCTCCATCGAGTGCCTCAACAGCACCGCATGAGCCACGCGGGCCACCGGTCCCGGAGCACGCGCCGCCTCATGCATCGCCTCCGCATAAGCCTTCCGGCGGACGTGATTGGACAGCCCGACGAGCAAATCGCCCACATTGATGCGGGCCCGATGGAAGAAAAACAGCCGCTCCACCACGAAAACAGCACCGAAAAACGCCAGCGCTGCCTGAAGCCATATCATCAGTCCCCCGTTTTCCAGGAGGCCCGAGGGGTTGAATTCGGTCGGCATGTGCGCGGTCTATAAACCACCCCGAAGGATCTGGCCAGCCCGATGAAAGATTTGGGCCAGAGCCCCCGGCAGCGGCGGGAGCAGATCCGGTGGAATCAACATTTGGGAACCGAAAAACGGGCAAATTTCTACCCGCGGGAGGCCTCTCGCCCCGCCTGCGGGATTCAAAATCCCCCCTTCATCTCCCATTTCTCCCCAAAGAACCCCGCCGCCGGTATCGCTCCCGGGTATCGGCTGTTCGGCGGCGTATTCAGATCAATGACCGCCCAGTCCGGCAGTTTCGGCGTCTGCCGGGCGTTGTTCAGGTAGTCATATTCCCGGTAGGTGAAGCCGCTGTTCACCACCACGTAGCGCTCCGGGTTCAGCGGATTCGGATAGATGCAAACCAGCGCGTGGTCCGCAGCGGGAAAGCTCTTCTCCCCGGCCTGGATCGCACCGCCGCCCCACTTGACCGGAAGCTGCGGCCCCACCTTCGCCATCACAGCATTCGAGGAAGGATCGCCCCACAGGATCAGATTGGCAGAGCGGATGTCCTCCTCAGTCACCGCAGTGTCGTCCTTGATCCGGACCTCACCGCGGAATTGCTTCCGCCACTCGCGAATCGCCCGCTCTAGCTCCGCCGCAGCCCAGGCACCAGCCCTCTCATTCGCCGCCTTGCCAGTCGGGCGCACGAAGATGAAGGAGTCCATGAAGGCGTCATCGATCGGGCCTTGGAGATTGTGCTTCTTGCACAAGCCCTCGGTCTTTTCAGGGGCGATGCGCCATTTGCCGTCGGTTTGGCGGATGAACCTCAGGTGCAGCGATCGGTCCGAAGGAATCGAAACCTCACCCTCCGTGGCACCCTCATACTTCGCATCAGGACCGCCTGCAGCATCCCGCACACCGACACCGAAGGAGCGGCCGATTTCCTCGGGAAAGGTGCCGGGATCGAAGCGCAGCGCGAACGCGCTGACGTTCTTCACGTCGATCAGAAAGCCCGCCTTCGAGAAGGAGCCACGGATCGAGGACGGCTTCCAATGCTCGCCAAGCGCATCGATCTCGATCCACGCATCGCGGTTCGTCTTCAGCGAGTATGTCTCCCAATACACCTCGCGTGGCACCCGCCTGCGACCGCCCTCCGCGATCGTATCGATCGCATCCGCCACAATCGCCTTCGCGCCCTTCTCGTAGCTGTGCGCCGTCTTCGGACCGATCACGTGGCGCAAGAAGATGCCGCTGCCGTTCGCACCCACCACCCGCGCCACGGCATCGGCCGCTTGCTTCTGCTTATCGATCTCCCCGCTATAGGCGACCGTCGGGCAATTCACCAAATTCCGCGCAACCACGGTGGAATCGTAGAGGTTCCACAGCTCCCGCTCCCACGGACGCGGCTGTAGCTTCTCACCTTGGAAATTGTTCAGGAACTCCTCCGTCTCACTGAAGCCCGCGCCGGGATTCGCCGCACACCACTCCCACGCATGATGCGTCGCGATGTGCCAGCACGCCGCGCCACCCAGCGAGAACCCGCGCACGATGACTCGGTCCTCATCGATCCGATAGTCCCGCTTCACCACCTCCATCGCTTCGAAGAAATCCGTCTCACCCGCAAACCGCTGCCCATTGCAATAGCGCCCATAAGGGTGCAGCACGATCGTATCCAGCGGCGTGAACTCACCCGCTTGCGTCAGCCGCTGGTGGATGAAATCCAGCTCGCTCAGCTTCTCACCACGACCATGGAACCAGCTGTCCAGCCGCCAGCGGTGGGGCAGCTTCGCATCGAAGGACGACGGCACCACCAACCCAAATGGCTGCACGCTCCCATCGATCTTCGAGACATAACCACGAGGCACCAGCCCGGTCTGCTCCAACCACGGCGTCTTCCCTTGGCCCAGCGCCTCCAGACGGGAGAAGCCCATCTTCAGTTGCTCCGAGGCCCACTCCGTCTGCTTCGCCTCGTAAAATTCATCGTAACGCAGCGCCCAATCGACCGCCTTGTGGAAGATCTGCACGTCAGGCAGGTAAGCCAGCGCTGGCTTGCCAGCCAACCGCGCCCGGGCCTCCTCGATCGCCGCACCTAGGCGCGCGGTCTCAGCCGTTAGAGTAACTCGCTGGTCCTCGGGAATCGCCACCCCCGGCGGCGGAATCGGCCTGACATTCTCAGCCAGATTATCCGCCGCCCCGTCAGCCCACAGCCTCGGCACAGGTGAAACAAGGGCGAGCAGCAGCAGGGAAAAAACGCGGAAATCCATGGCAATCTCCACCCAATACGGAGAAATCCGCCCGACCTACCAATAAGGAGCAGCGACATTCCTGTCGCTGGCACAGGACCAGCGAACAGGAACAACAAAGTCCCACCTCCCTATTCCCCGCCCACCTGCCCTTCCCACATCGACTTCAGCGGCACCACGCTCAGCGACTGCACCGTCACCGCACCCCCGCTCGCCGACATCGAAAGCCCCGCCTGCGACGGCTGGAAGTAACGCGTGCAGGAAATTTCCCCCGCATTCACATAAGACTCCACCGAAGCCCGGTCCACCAGCAGCTCCACACTACTGATCACACCCTGCACCGCCGTCGCCCCGGTCCCCGCATTCAGCGAGGTCGAAGTCACCGTCACCGGAAACCCGCGCAGATTGAAACTCAGCGTCGCCCCCACCGGAATACTCACCTGCGCCCGGATCCGGAAAAGATCCCCGCTCGCCGCCAGCGGCACCTGCTGCCCTGCGGTCACATTCAGGTTGCTCCAACTCTGCCCCGGCAGCTCCAACTGTGAAATCTCCGCCACCGGCTGACGGAACAATCGCAGCCCGGCCGGCGTCTGGTGCAGCGTCATCTCACACGGAAAGGAAACCTGCTGGCTGAAAGGCATCCCCGGAAAAGTCGAATCGCGCATCCAGGCCATTTGAATCCGCCGCCCATCGCCCGTCTCGACGTTGTTGAAGCTCTGCGTTGCGTAGAAATTGTTGCCGCCTGTATCGCACAGCACCCGCGGCGTCTCCTCAGTGAACTGCGTGCCATCGAAGGTCCCCAACGAGTAGCGGCCGTCCGCATGCACCAGCGCCCACTTCTTGACCGATGGATTCCCCGCCAGCGGCACCTCGAAGAAATCCGGGCACTCGAACCCATTGGCAATCAGATGATTTTCGTTCGTCCAGTTCAGCAGGTTCGGTGACGTGAAGATGTGATACTTGCCGCTGCCGTACATCACCATCACCCACTTGTTAGACGGCGCATGCCAAAAGATCTTCGGGTCCCGCTCGGGGAAGACGAGCACCGGATTGCCCGCGTAGTGAGTCCACGTGCGCCCCTTGTCGAGACTGTAGGAAATGCAGTGGCTCTTGTTGTCGTTGCGCGACCAGATCGCGACCATCGCCGGATGCGCCGGATCGGTGGCAAGCCCCGAGGTATTCCCATAGTCGATCACGCACGACCCGGATTGCACGCCGCTATCAAGGTGCTCCTCCCAAAACGCGGGCTCCAGCTCCGTCCAGTGAACCAGGTCCGTGCTCACCGCATGGATCCAGCACTTGTTCCAGCGCTGGGCGAACAGGTGATACTCGCCCTCATAGTAAAGCATGCCGTTGAGATCGTTCAGCCATCCTTCCTGGCGCTGACCGGGATTGAGCCGGTCCATCACCCACTGCCGCGCCGTGAAGTGGAACTGCGGCCGCAACGTCTCCTGATAAAGCACCCCCTTCTCCACCGGCAAGGCTGCAGGCGTATCTGTCTGCAGGATGCGACCTACATTCACATGCCCCCATCCGCCCTGCGCCTCATCCACAATCTGTACCTTCGCGTTCTGTCCGAACCATTTCCTCACGTCCCATGAAGCGGCGCCCATCACATCGCTGTAACGCCCGGTCGCACTCTTCACGACCTTCCCATCCACCAGCAGATTCAGGCAGGCATGGTGCTCGTAGTCGCCACCCGCAATGCTGAAGGAAATGTAACGCCGTTGGATCAGGAACTCATCCGAGGTCAGCGTCCCAATCAGCCCATCCCCTTGAATCTCGCTGCTCGCCACACCGCCATCCGCGTTTTGAATCTCCAGTTGCGTGATCAACGGCCCATTCGCCGGGCCTTGGTTGAAAGCCGTTCCTGTTAGAGTCCAAGTCCCATAATCGGTACCATCGAAATTCCCCACCGCGAGATTCTCCCCCGTATACGCAGTCACTGCCACCCGCAGGAACCCCTTGGCAGGCACCGTTCCCCCGGCCAGCCGGAAGCTCCGATACTCGTAACCCTCAGGTACCGGAGGAAGTCCGGTGGCAACGGTCTCCACCGGCTCTACCGCAGCCGTGAAATCCGTTAGATCAGTCGTACCTTGCACCATGTAAAGGAACCCCTGACGGGAAGCGATCGGCGACGGACTCCCCGCAAACTCCGGCGTCCCGGCCCGCACCGCCAACGTCAACACCACCGGCGCGGCTTCCCCCGACTCAACCACATAAACCTTCGCCGTCCCCGCACCATCGTCAGGCCGTCCACCCAGCGCAAACTCCAGCGCATTCGGCTGACCATCACCATCGGGATCTGCCGCAGGCCCCACGATGAGCGGATCATCCTCCGAAGGAAAGAAGCCCTCCATCCAAGCACCGAACGCCGACCCACCCGCCTGCACCAACGCGATGCGATTCGTCCCCAGATAATTATAGTCCAGGCTATACCCTGAAGGCACCCCACTCACCGAAGCAAACGGCACCGGTTGCGCCCCCGTATACGACGCGATGAACAGCGGCGAAACACTCGCAGCCTCGAGCTCGGTGATCACCAGATTCGCACCGCTCACATTCAGCGTCCCATTCACATCAAGCCGGTCACAGCTTCCCCCGGAAATCTCACACGCATACGTGCCCGCGATCACCGTAGGCCCCGCCGTGAAAGTGCCAACCGTCACCCCCGGCGCAACGATCGCGCCCGCCGCGACATTCAAGCTCCCCGTGATCGATCCCGTTCCGCCAATGCTTCCCGCAGACACCTGCGTCGCCCCTGCATAGGTATTCGCCCCGTTCAGCGCGATCTTCCCCGCACCGGACTTCACCAACCCACCACCACCGGAAATCCCTGGCGCTACCGAGATGTCATAGCCATTCGTATCAAAGCTCGCCCCGGCCGCCCCAAGCGTCACCGCCCCTGTCGCGAAGTTATTGAAGAAGCTACCTGCACTGATGCCATTCACCTTGATCACACCGCCATTGATCACCACCGAGGACGTACCCCCGGTGCGATTGAAGCCCGGGGTCTCCAGCATGCCACCGTTCAGCGTCATCATGCTGGTCCCGCGGAAAGAAATGCCCGCACCGGCATCTTCACCATTGTAAGCATGCGCACTCAGCTTCCCGCCATTCAGAGTGATCGCACCGGTGGAGCTGGTATTGCCTAGCCAGATCAAGCGCGCGGCATTCACCGTGGCATTGCCGGAAATCGTCAGCGCCCCGTTGGAACTGCCGCTATCCGTGCCCACGATCAAATAGGTCCCCGAATTCACCGTGGCATCGTCAGACACGGTCATCACGCCCTTCACGCCCTGTTTGCCCACCACAAGGCTGTTCACCGTGCTGACCGCAGCCGAGTCCTCCACGATCAGATTCCCTTGCGTCGAGTTGGTCCCTATCAAACCCACCGCGATCTCCTTCCCGGAGGTCAGCTTGCCGGAATCCCGGACCGTGATGGACGAGTTCACGTTCCCGCTCGCCACCCCCACATTGATGTCATTGCCCGTCGTCTTCAGTTCGGCGTTGCCTGCAATCGTCAAAGTCCCCGTGCCACCAGCGTCGCGCCCGATGTTCGTCGTACTGCTGCTCGTGACCACCGCCGTTCCACTCAAGCTCAGCGTCCCCGTCCCTCCGCGCGACCCAACCCAAAATTCCCCACCACCACTGCTCGTGAGCGCCCCGCCACTCATCGTGTAGCTACCCGTCCCCGTCCCGCCATTCGTATTCGTCCCCCCGATCGAAACCTGCGAGGTCGCCGTGATCGTCCCGCCATCCTGCGTGATCGAACCAACTCCCGAGAAACTTCCCAGGAATAGCGAAGTCACCGTAAACGCATTCCCACCCGTGATCGCCGCCGTCCCGCCATTCGTAATGTTCGCGGAGTTCCCATTCGGCACCGCACCACCGTTCCAATTTGAGCCAGTGCCAAAAGGTCCGGTCGCCCCACTCCAATCCACCGCGCCCGCCAGCATCGGCACCAGCGCAAGGCTTCCCACAGTGACACGACGGAAGAGCATGGAGGTTGAATCAAACATGATTTCGGATGCCACATAACCTCCCCCACCCTTCTCCACAGGAAAGGGCCGAAATCGCGACACCCTCACAGACCTGTCGTTACCAATATCAGGCCGACCTGACCGCTTCAAAAGCCATCCGCCGCGAAGCCAAGCCGATTCAAGCCTCTCCCCACCCCGCAAAAATCCCCTCCAACTCCACCCGGTCCACCTCGTCAAACGCCGCCCTCTCCGTCGAATCCACATCAAACACCGCAATCACCTCTCCCCGCCCATCCCTCACCGGCACTACGATCTCACTCTCCGCCCGCCCGTCGCAGGCAATGTGCCCCGGAAATTCATGCACATCCAGCACCACCTGCGTCTCGCCCGTCGCCCAAGCCGCCCCACAGACGCCCTTCCCCCACCCGATCCGCGAACACCCCGGCGTCCCCTGATAAGGCCCGATCACCAGCTGCCCGCCCACAACCCGGTAAAACCCCGTCCAAAACGCATGCGGCATCGCCTCGTGCAACACACAAGCCGCCCCCGCCATCCGCGCAATCGCATCCGGCTCCCCCGCCCACAGCGCATGCAGTCGTTCGCGGGCAGCGGCATAGCGGGACTTCTTTTCTTCGGCCGTCGGGATCACGGGCAAATCCTCCTCATCCGGCTTCGCAAAACAACGCGATTTCACCCGCCACCCATCAGCCACTGCCACAAAACGACGCCCAACACCACGAGCGAGACGACGCCCCCACAAATCCACGCCAATAAACGCCGCGACTGCCGGTCCATCTCCGACTCACCCACGATGCTGCTCTCGCGAACCTCTGATGCCGCATCCCAGACGAGAGAGACGAGTTCGAAAACCCCTTCAACGATAAATTCGATACCATCAATCACAGCAGGAACGGCAAATCAGGATCTCACTGAAACAAGAACCCGTCTGCGCGACCACTACACAACCGGCCGGAATTCCTACCTCCTCTCGAATCCGCGAACCCTCGCACGCTCACCTTACGGGACGCTTCGGTTCGATCGGCAACATCAGGAAAGCGCCAATCTCCTCGGCATAAGCCTCCGCCTTGGCCTGATCACGAAACAGAAACAGATCCAGGGTCTTCGAAGGTCCGGCACACGAGACCACAAGAGCCCAACTGCCTCCAAAAGCACCAACCTTGCGGTGTGCGAGCCGCACGCGGTCGAAAAGCTCCAATGGATAATTCCGCGTCCATACCGGCCCATATCCTAACAAGAAGACGTGGCTTTGGATCCGGCTCCGCGACAAGCTCAGGGTAAAGCCTCGACGGACAAACACCATGTGGAACCCCGCCCAAAACGGAAGCACACCCAACGCGCACCCAAAAAAACTCAGCACCACGAAGCCAATCGCTCGCTGAGGAAGAGCCCCCACCAACTGGGGACTGTGGTTGATGATCATCACGTAAAGGACCAAGCCACCGATCCCCATCGGCAACAGTCCCAGGAGGCGCCAAAGCGCCAGCCAGGTATCCCGCTCCCGGATTACCAGTTCATCATCCCTCCTGCAGAGCTCGATTCTGGAATCATCATAGATCATTCGTTCACGATCAGGTCACGGATCCACCAGTCCACACGACCCAGCATCCAACAACGCCTTGGACTGCCATGCCGCACATCGTCAGGCACTCGCCTCACGCATCTTTTCGCAGCCGAGTTCGGTCAAACACCAATTGAAATGTCCCTCTTTGACTACCAGACCCTGCTCCGAAAGGCATCGAAGCCCACCCGGAACCTCTTCCCTTTCCACGCCGAACATCTCCACCAGAGGCTCAAGACTCCCCATCTTCATGACCTCCCCAGGCGTGAACTTCAGCATCGCGAACACCTTCAAAAGGGCGACGGCCGCTTCTTGATCTCGATTCTCCATGGCGCTCCTAACATTGCACGCGATAGCCGCTGCAACTGTCGATGAGAAAGCGCCCCCTCGCCTCCTATCTCCTCCAAAGGGTCTGCAAATACCCGCAGAATTTAAGCGCGGATGAATCCTCGCCAAACTTCAGCCGGATCTTGTCAGTCGCAGGCGTATGCATCCACAACAGGATCTCCGACCCGTTCTTCCAATTGCTCCGGACCCGATCAATCGAGGCCGGATGAACGAACAGATAGTTGTCCGCCTCCACAAACAACAGCACTCCATTGCCACCATAGCCAAACCAGCACTGGTGCCGCTTGCTGAAACCGAGAATGAACTTCGAAAGCCCGCTCCGCCTTTCCAGTTTGCTGCCCATGAACGGTAGCAGGAAACACCCCTCCATCCGCTGCGCGACAAGCATCTCACGACACTCCTTCGGCGCTCGCTCGATGTTCTTCCGCCCCGCTTCAAGGGTCTTCTCCACACTCCTCGCCTTGCTTGCCGCGATATTCAGTAGGGAGGCGATGGAATGAAGCATGTCTCTTGGTTGCTGACTCTGTTAGACGAAGTTGGCGATCTCCCGGCTTCCTCCCTTGCTGACGCTGCTAATCCGAATGAATCCGGACGCCACCTTCCCCGCGGGAAGGGAAATTTCCAACCAGTCGTTATCGACCTTGAACATGCTACCTCGTTCAGGACCGAGATCGTAGAGCATACGGCTCTCTTCGCCGCTGTCTCCAAGCTTGGCGATCACCTCCTTGCGAGTGAGGCCGATCAACTCGTAGTGATCCATCAGGTATCGGGCCATGTAATAGCGTTTCTCCGCGTTTGATTTCGCCCAAAGCCCCGGATCAAAACGATAAAACCGCCGCCTTTCGAGCATGTCGGCCCCTTTGAAATGCCACCAACCGGCTCCCACGACAACGACGCCGACTACGAACCATGGAAAAAACCGCTTCATGCAAAGGCTCACGGATTCATGCCCCACAAATGGAGCGAAGCCAACCTCACAACCCATCAATCTTCATCCTGCAATACAGCCTCGGCTTCCCCGTCCGGGAAATCGTAGCCACGATCCGGTCAATCCCCGGCCCATAGAAATTCGGCTCCACACTGACTCCGGAAACCAAATCCGTCCACGAAGCACCGCCCAGCGTCGTCGAGATTTGCACCACCGGATTGTAAGAAGCCGCCGCAGCGACCCGCCGGAACACGAACACGTAGTTCGCTCCGGAAATGCTCCCGCTCGGCAGATTCGCAAAGCCGCTCGGAACCGTCGGATCGGACCCCAGCACGAACTCGATCCCATTGGAAATACCATCCTTGTCCGGATCCGCATCGGGCAGGCCCGTGGTGGCAGGATTCAGCCCATAGCCCGCCAGCCAGGCTTGCCACGGATTCGTCACGGTGATGGCGATGTTCTTCGTCGAGAGGCCATCGTTGTACGCATAGTTGATGGTGTAGCCCGGCGGAAGATTGGCAAAGGTGCCCGTCAATGTTCCGCCGAAGCTGGCGATGACCTGCGTGGTCGGCACCACCTGTCCCAGCAAGGTCGTCTGCAGGGTAGCTCCAGTGAGGTTGAGATCACCCGTGACCTTCAGTTGGTCGATCTTCTGGGCCGTGGCATCATTGAGCCGCACCAGCAGCGTCCCATTACTCAGGTTGGCATTGCCGGTCACATGTAAGATCCCCGGACTCGTGCCCGTCCCCGCACCCGGGGCAACACGCGCCCCTGCCACACTCGCATCGAGATTACCCGACGTTCCGATACCGCCGACGGTCCCCGCCGCTCCCACATTCACGATGCCCGACTGCGTCCCGTTGATGCAGAGCTTGCCCGCATTGATGTAAGTCCCGCCCGTGTAAGTATTGTTCTTCGTGAAAATCTGCGTGCCCGTCCCAGACTTCGTCACCGCAGTGCCACCGGAGATCAGTCCATCGTAGGTCGCGTCTCCCGTGAAAAGTGTCAGGTTGCTGGCAGTGCCGGTAATCGCACCGGTACCCGAAATCGAAGCGGCGCGTTCGGTGAACCCGCTAAGATCAAATTTACCCGATGCCTTGACCGTCACCGGGGCCCCGCCGCCCACGCCGAAGTTGATCAAGCACCTCACGACTGCCGATCCCGCCGGATCGACATCGTTGCCAATCACCAAAGGCCCGGGAACTGCTAGAACGACATTCTTATTCATCTCCAGCACTCCTTGGTCCACCGTGGTGGTTCCGAAATAAGTATTGTTCCCGCCTGCCATCTGCATCGTCCCGGGACCTTTCTTGGTGATACCGCCCTGCGTCGAAGGCGCACTCGATAGCACACCGGAAAGCAGCAGGTTCGGAACTGCCCCACCGGAATTGACAGTCATCTGCCGCGTGCCACTCAGCGCGATCGCTGGAGCAATCGAAGCCCCACCGGTCGCCGCCGAGGAAGCCACGATATCACCATTCAGAACCATGCTTCCCGCCCCCGTGATCGAGCCACCGGTCATCGTGATATTGCCCGTGGTAAAGGTCGCGCCGGGCACATTGATCACCCCGCGGTCGATCGTCACCGTGCTAGCCCCGGTATTGAAACCATTGGTCTTCAGCACACCGTCCAGCTTCACATCGATCAAGCTCAGCGGCGCAAGTTGATCAGCCGCCGATAGATCGAGAATCGCACTGCCCGCCGCCCCCACTCCGTCCCCGACCTGCACTTTGGCCACCGTCGCCGATCCCGCGCCGAACTTCTGGACCAGGGTTCCGTCATTCACGGTCACGGTGTCGAGGCCGGAGGTAAGCTTCCCGCTCAAGGTCAGCGTCCCGCTTCCAGCCTTGGCGAATTTGCCGGTCCCGCCGCCAACGATCGTTCCTGAAAACGTCGAGGTGCTGTTGGCAGATCCCACCGTGAGTTGGCTACCGGTCAATAACACGCTCCCCTCACCGCTCAATGCATCGATGGTGTCGACGTAGCCGTTCATATCCAGCACCCCCGATTTATTGATGGTCACGGAAATCGAGCTGAGCAGGTCATTTTGGATCTGCTCTTGGACCACCGCTGATCCTGCCGGATCGACCGCGTTGCCGATGACCAGCGGACCGTTGATGGTATAGCCTCCGGTCTGCAGGAGCTGCAGCGTTCCCTGCGTCACCGTGGTGGTCCCGGTGAAGGTATTGCCGGAAGCGCCCATCAGCATCATCGTGCCAGTTCCGGCTTTGGTTAGGCCGCTGGCGGCGGGAGAGCCACTGACCACACCGTTCATCCGGAAATTAGGCAGCATCCCTCCGGCATTCACCGTGAAGGTCCGCGTGCCACCGAGGATCACGTTTCCCTGGACCGTCGCCGTGCTGGTCGCCGTCGAGGTTGCCGTCACATCACCCGTCAGGCCCAGGCCACCCGTGCTGGAAGAAATGATGCTGCCTCCGTTCATGGTTAGCGGACCCGCCGTCAGAAAGCCGGAGCTGCTCGTGATCGAGCCGCGATCGATATCCACCGCAGCAACGACGTCGGAAAAACTGGCCAGATCGAAAAGCCCGTCCGACTTCACGGTCACGTTGGACGCATTGTTGATCTCCGAACCCTGCCCCAGCCGCACGACGGCACTGCCCGCCGCCCCGCTACCACTGCCAATCACCAGTGCCCCCGGAATCACCACGGAAGCACCGCCGTTCAAAGTCACCGTACCTTGGTTCACCGTGGTGGTTCCACCGTAGGTATTGTTCGTGCTCGTCGAGAGCAAAAGCGTGCCCGTGCCGTTCTTGATGAAGCCAGCACCTGCCCCCGAGATCACATTGCTCAGCGTCAGGTCAGTGGCCTGGGCGCCATCATTCACCGTGAAGGTCCGCGTCGCAGGCAGCGCGATCAGCGAGGAAATCGTCGCGGTCGCAGTCGCCGAGGAAGTCGCCGTCACATCACCCTGCAAGGTCAGCGAGCCCGTCGTCCCGCTGATGGATCCGCCCGTCATGCTAAGCACTCCTCCAACATTCACGCTGGCAGTAGTGAAGGTCACCGATCCCCCGCTCACCGTCAGGTTGCCGAAGCCATCGTTGAAGCTCTTCAAGTCGAAGACGCCACCGGCATTCACCGTGATGTTCGAGGTGTCCTTGATCTCCAGCGACTGATCAAGCACCACCGATGCCGCGGTCCCACCGCCATCGGCCACCACGAGATCCCCGAGGATGCAGGTGTTCACGCCCGATGAATCGAGTAACAGGATTCCCTCGGACACGCTGGTCTGGCCGGTGTTCGTGTTCGCTGCCGCCGAAAGGGTCAGCGTTCCGTTCCCGCGCTTGCGGTTCGCGGTAGTGCCACTTAGCGCGCCCGCCAGCGTCAGCGTGCCGCCGTCCGCTCGAACATAAATCGTGGAAGTCCCGACGTACTGGATCGGCGCCGTAATGGCATTGTCGCCTGCCATGCTCCAGATGTTCTCAGTCGCCGCAGTACCACTGACGGAGAGAGTGGAACCACCGTTGACGATCACGTTGCCACCACCA
Organism: Luteolibacter sp. Y139; assembly: GCF_038066715.1. Classification (NCBI taxonomy): domain Bacteria; kingdom Pseudomonadati; phylum Verrucomicrobiota; class Verrucomicrobiia; order Verrucomicrobiales; family Verrucomicrobiaceae; genus Neoluteolibacter; species Neoluteolibacter soli. The sequence goes on from NZ_JBBUKT010000013.1 coordinate 128,667, forward strand.
TTGAAGGCGATCTGATCCACCGTCACCGGATAGTTGCAGATCGATACTCCCGAAGTGCCGAACACCACCAGCGTGCCACCGCTTTCACCGGTGGTCGGAATGCCGCCACTCCAGCAGGCAGGATTGCTCCACAGGCCATTGACCGGACCGATCCAGACATGAGTGCTTCCCTTGGCGGAAGCCACCAATGCAAGGCAAGCGGCGAGACCACGGCTCACCGAGGACAGCGTGCGCAGGCACGCAAAAGACAGGGTTTTCATAGGAGGGGAAAACTTCTGAATCCGGGGGGGACCGAAGTGGAAAACGGTCTTTTGACCGAATCAAAACTACCTGCTGTCCCAAGACCCGGACAAGCATCACCTCACCCGTCGTTTCTAACCGGCAAAATGCCCGACTCGAGGCCCGCTTCCCCTCCGCCGAAGTCGTCCTCAGCTTCCCACTCTACTTGCCAGCCGATCCAGCATGCTCAGCCAGCTCGGATATGCCCCCGTGCGCTTTGCAAGCTCTTCGGAAACGCTCTGACGCAAGGTCAGCAAAGTCCCTCCATCCGCCTCCGCAAGAGTCAAGGTCACCGTTGTCTCATCCGGCCACTCGGACACATGCCCCGCCGCCGCGGATGACACCAGATTCCCATCCGCATCCGCCATCGCCATCGTGTACACGATCCGCTCCGGCACCACGATTTCAAGGTAGGTCCCCAGGCACCAGCACTCGCCAAAAGAAGGATTGCTGATGCAGGACAGAAACTCCCCGCCCTCGCGGAAATCGAAGCGCTTGAACTCGATCTCGCACCCCTCCGGGGCATGCCAATGCCTCAGGTGCTCCAGCTCCGTCCACGCCTTCCACACCAGCTCGCGCGGCACATGGAAAGTGCGACTGATAAGGACTTCCCGGTCCGCGCCCGGATCACTCGTTTCGATCATGCTTTTCATCGTTCTTCTTCAGTTGGTTCAGATATTCATCGAGACGGTCGAAGCTCTCCTCCCAGTAGCGCCGGTAGCTCTCGATCCACGCCTGCGCCTCCTTCATTGGCGCCGCCTGCAACCGCAGCGCATGCACCCGCCCGTTCCTCTCCCGCTCGATCAACCCCGCCTTCTCCAGCACCCCCAGATGCTTCGACACCGCCGGCAGCGACATCTCATGCGGCTTCGCCAAATCCGTCACACACAGCCCGCCCCGCGAAAGCTGCTCCAGCATCCGCCGCCGCGTCGGATCCGCCAGCGCCGCAAACGTCCGGTCCAAGTGCTCGGATTCATATTTAACCATTTGGTTAAATAATCACTCACAACGATTCGCGTGCAAGCAAAAAAGCCCGTAGAGCCGCTCCTCCCCGCGCGCGGCTCGTGGCCGATATCTCCTCAGCTACCCCCTGTCACCGGGACCAGCCAAAGAACCAAAGCTTCAGCAGCGACACCGGCAACCGCAAGTGCAAGCAGCCAAACCGCCTCACGCGACAGCTTGAGCCGCCGGCGAATGGCCATCACCAAAACCGGCACCCCAACGGCAAACAGCAGCACCGCCACTTGGCAAACGAAGATGAAGCCAACCATAAGCGCCGTGCCCCCGTAAAGGCCGCTCCTTACACCGGGAATGATGAGGAAGCTCGCTCCCATGGAGCCGAGCAGGGATGCGCTACAAGCGATATGGACGAACCCATCGAAGCCGGAAGTCGCCGGTGATTTGTCTGGGCTACTCATGATTGCTCCTCGCGAGAGACGAGTAATAGCTCAAGCCCAACGACCTAGCTCCGGCATGCCACGATTGCAGCCAGCGCGCGATGGCCAAGTCCGCTGTAGGCATGGTTAGGCGTTACGGATTTCAGATTCATGCCTCACGCCATCCTGGTTGATGTTGAGCGCCCATCGCGAGCCGCGACAAGTGAGCCAATCCGGTGACGGCACAACGGTGCCTGTGGCAACAAGGTCGTCTCGGTTGCCGTTGTCGTCAGCATCCTCGTCGAATGCAGTGACAACCATACCTGCCTCAAGGCGAACCTCTGCACCGGCCCCATCCTTGCAGGTCTCGGTGTGTGTGAGGCACAATACGTCGCCGAAGAGCCCGTTGAAATCGGCTTGGACGCGAATAGGATTCATTGCTGGAGACGGATAGAAATGGCTGGCAGCCCAAGTTCAAAGCCCCGGAATGCGAAACGCCACGATTGTAGCCACAGCGCGATGGCTAGGTCCGCTGCAGCGTATGGTCAGGCGTTTGTCGGAGCGAGTTTCACGTGCGCATACTGCGAAATCTTACCGTCCATAGTCACGAGTGGCGCATCAAGAACGCGAGCGGTGGCGACGATAATCTGGTCGGCAGGATCGCGGTGAAACTCGCCGGGAAGCTGCGTGGACTCGACGCAGATGCGAGGTGAGAGCTCGATGAGGCGAACGCCCGGATACGCAAGCGCCTGCTGAAGCCAGTCGAGCACGGGGCAAGGCAAAATGAGCCTGCCCCGCTCAACGAGCTTGCCGACTTCCCAGCACGAAATCGCACTAACGCCGATACCGGTCTGCTCGGAGGCATCGAGCAGCGTGCGGACGGAAGCGGGAAGAGACGCATCGCCGTGGACCCACCAAACCCAAATGTGCGTATCGAGGACGATCATCCGACAGCCTCCCAGTCAGCATCCGCCACGGGTTCGGTGGGTGAGATGAGCGTAACCGGGGTGCCACGAAGCGGGTAGCGGGAACCAGACGCCGCCGGAGCCGGAAACGGGAGGACGATAACCTCGACGGACTCGCCCCGGCGAAACGGGATGTCGCGCAGCGTGAGAACGCCGTCCTCTGACACAGTGGCTTCAGCACGGTGTGCTTGCATGGCAGGAGAATAGATTGCCACAGGCCTCCCTGCCACCAGAAAGCACCGCCCCTTGAATATCAGCACCTTTCCCCACCCCGAAAGCCCGGAAACAGATTCCCTCAAAACCCGGTGCTGACAAACCCCCAATCCCTCCTCACCCTCCGCCGCGTGAGCTATCAGGTCTTCGCCCGGAAATACCGCCCGAAAACCTTCGACGACGTCCTCGGCCAGGATCATGTCGTACGGACGTTGAGAAATGCCATCGCCCAGAAGCGACTGGCGCACGCCTACTTGTTCGTCGGCCCCCGCGGCACCGGCAAGACCACCACCGCCCGCATCCTCGCGAAGGCGCTGAATTGCACGGACGGCCCCAAGGCCGACTTCGATCCCGATGAAGACGTCTGCGTCGAAATCGCCGAAGGCCGCTCGCTCGACGTCCTCGAAATCGACGGTGCCTCGAACAACTCCGTCGACGACGTCCGCAACATCCGCGAATCCGTCCGCTTCGCCCCCGCCCGCGGCCAGTTCAAGATCTACTACATCGACGAAGTTCACATGCTCTCCACCGCAGCGTTCAATGCGCTGCTGAAGACGCTCGAAGAGCCGCCGGAGCACGTGAAGTTCATCTTCGCCACCACCGAGGCGCACAAGGTCCTGCCGACCATCCTCTCCCGCTGCCAGCGCTTCGATCTCCGCCCGATTCCGACCGACATCATCGCCAAGCACCTCCTGCACATCGCGAAGGAAGAAGGCGTGAATCTCCACGAGTCCGCCGCCTGGGCCATCGGCAAGGGCGCCGACGGCGGCATGCGCGACGCCCAGTCGATGCTCGACCAGCTCGTCGCCTTCTGCGGCGAGACCATCACCGAGGCGAACGTCCTCGATGTCTTCGGCTTCACCTCCCGCGAAACCGTCGCCGAGGTCATCGGCCGCCTCCTCGCCCGCGACACGCCCGCCGCCCTCACCACCGTCCAGCGCGAGGCCGAAGCCGGCCGCGAACTCTCCCAGCTTCTCGGCGAATTGATCGGCTGCGTCCGCGCCTTGCTCGTCGCCAAGCTCGACTCCACCACCGGCGGCGATGGCATCCCCACCGAAACGTGGAACGCCCTCCGGGCCGCCGCCGAAGCCTATCCGCCCGAGCGCCTGCTCTCCGTCATCGACGTCTTCGCCGAAACCGAAGGCCGCATGAAGTGGGCGTCGAACAAGCGCCTGCACCTCGAGATCGGCATGATCAAGGCCGCCCAGACCTTGGGCGAAGTCCGCCTCTCCGACGTCATCAAGGTCCTCGCCGGCGCTTCCGACCAGCTCACCTCTCCGGTGACAATTGCCGCTCCCACCGCGGTAGCGTCAGCCACGCCAGCTCCAGCTCCCACGGCAGCGCCGGAACCCGTCGTCATCCCGGCCCCGGCGCCACAACCGGAACCGGAAGCAAAGGTCGAGGAAGTCATCGAACTCAACCCACCGGCACCACCGGAAGAACCCCGCGCGAAATCGGGCGGCTCCTTCTCTTCCTTCGACGACATGATCGAGCAGGCAGAGGAAGGCTCCTCCTTCGATCCAAATCCCGCGCCCGTCCTCACCGACGCCCCGCCCTGGAAGCCCGAGCCGGACGCCCCTGCCGAACCGGCAGCGCCGAAGGTCGACCCCATGGAAGAGTTCTACAAGGACCCGCTCATCCAGACCGCCCTCGAAATGTTCGCCGCTACGATCAAAAAGTGAAGCGCCACGGAAACGCCACGGCCTTTTCATCCACGATCCACGATCTACAATCTCCCATCCACAATCTACAATCTCCATGAACATCCAGAAACTCATGAAGCAAGCGCAGCAGATGCAGGCCGGCATGGCCGCTGCGCAGGAAGAACTCGCCAAGCGCACCGTCGATGCCACCGTCGGCGGCGGCAAGGTCACCGTCGTCGCCACCTGCGCCGGTGACGTGGTTTCCATCAAGATCGACAAGTCCGTCGTCGATCCCGAGGACGTCGATTTCCTCCAGGACCTCGTCCTCAAGGGAGTTCAAGAAGCCGTCAATAAAGGCAAGGAAGTTGCTGCTACCGAAATGAAAAAGCTAACCGGCGGCATGGGGCTGCCGTTCTAACGGGCCCCGCCTGCCTTTTCCCCTCCCCTTGATGAAATCGTCCCGCTTGCGACGCCGCGCCGGATGGACGCTGATCGGCTGCTCGCTGCTGCTGCACATGGTGACGGTTTACGCCTTCGCCGAGCACCCGGACAGACTGGCCGCCTTTACCGTCATGCCGATCTGGATCTGGGGCGGCATCGGCCTGCTCTGCTCCACCGTCGCCTTCTGGTTCCTCCGCGCGCCGCTGTCGCTCATCATCACCGGCATCTGGGCGATGACGATTCTGCTCGATGCCGATGAAGCCAAGGTGATCTCGAACATCGGCAAGTCCCCGCCCATACCGGGAGCTCCGGGCACCGCCAATGGACGACCGCTGATGCGCGTCGTCACGCTCAACTGCAACTACTTCCTCTACGGCGGAAACACCGGGCTCGGCGGTGATCCATCCACCGATCTCCGCCAGTGGGATCCCGATATCGTCCTGCTGCAGGAAGTCCACCCCCACCAGGTGCGGCACATCGCCGACACACTTTTTCAGGGACGCGGCGACTACCGGATCTACGCGACCAATGGCGTCGTCACCCGCTGGAAAATCACCCGCGAAGTCAATCCCACCGAAGGCGGCTACCGGCTCCAACAGGTAACCATCCGCAAGCCGGATAACACCGACATCGAGGTGGTCAACGTCCACCTTCAGAGCGCCGCCACCGACCTGCGCCTGTGGCAGCGCGACTGTTGGCGCACGCACACCATCAACCGCATGCAGCGCCGCAAGGAACTGAACATCGCACTGACCATCCTCGCCGACACGCCCCCCCAGAAACCGACCATCTTCGGCGGCGACTTCAACTCCCCGCCCGGCGACCCCATCCAGGATCTGTTGCGCGCCGATTTCCGCGATGCTTTCATTGAGGCCGGCGTCGGCTGGGGGGACACCTTCCAGCGTCGCATCCCCATCCTCCGGATCGACCAGATCCACTACACCCCTCAGTTCAAGGCCCTCCGCTGCGCCGCCTTCACCACCCGCCGGAGCGACCACCGCATGGTAGTCGCCGACTTCTTGCAATCCTCCTGATTAAGGGGGTGTCGGCGTTTCGTCTACACGGCGTGGACGGCAGGTCCACACTCCTCAAGCGATTCTGACGGGGATCTCACCGATCCGACGCAGGCACCTCCACCGTGCTCTTTGCCAATCGAATCGTCTCAAGGATAACCGGCGCAGCCAGCGCTTTGCTCAGCCCCATCGGCGTCTCGATCTTCCGCGTCTCGCGCTCGCTCGTGATGTTCTCCACATGATTGATCCGCGCCGTCACCAGACCCACGATCTGCGGCTTCCCCTTCCCCGCATCGATGAAAACCGGCCCGCCGCTGTCACCATCCCACGCCGTCGCATCGATGATGAACTCCGGATGCTTCTCCATCGGCTCGGCAGGGAAGCTCGCCACCACCGCCTTGCGAGCCAGCGGAAAGCCCGCCCCATTCGCCTCAACCCGCGCCGGATAGGTCAGCAGCATCACCGGATCTCCGAAACGCGGAAATCCATCCGCCTTCAGCGCGTCCAGCGGCAAGGTCGCACCCTCCGGCAACTCAAGCACCACCCGCATCACCGCGAGATCCTCCTTGGGATGCTTCGTCCACAGCGCACGCTCACCCTCACGAATCGTGATCGTCTTGTCCTGCCGCTTCCACGCCCCCTCCTTGTCCGCCTCACGCAGCACCAGGATCGATGTCTCACCGCTTGCCTTCTCAAAGGTATGCGCAGCGCTGACCACATACACATCAGCGCCATCCCTCATCAGGAAACACGTCGCCGTGGAGTCCTTGTTGAAGAGCTTGAAGGTCGCCCGCATCATAGCCTCCGCATGCTCGGCGGCAGAAAGCGGTGAAGCGAAAAGCGCAAGCGCCCCACAGAAGGAAAACAGAAACGACTTCATGGCCGGATGGGTTGATTCACTTCATTCAAAACGCGCGCCGGAGAAGTCGATCTTACAAACAGCCCCCTCATAGCACACCACGTACAGCTCGCCCGCTTCATCCTCACAGAAGGAAACGACCCGCTGCGGCGCCGCCCCGATCTGGCGTGCAGTCTTCAAGACACCGTTCTCCAGGGTGATCCCGAAAATGATCTTCGAGGTATAGTCAGCGAACACATACACGCCTTGGAAAGACGGGTTCTCCTCGCCGCGATAAACGAAACCTCCGGTGATCGAGTTCCCATACTTCCGCCGATAGGCAAACACCGGCCTCGTGAAGGTCCGGCCCTCCTTGCGATACTGATTGGAGAACGGCTCGAACCCTTCGAACACATTCCATCCATGGTTCTCCCCGCGGCGAACGATATCCACCTCCTCCAACCGGTCCTGCCCCACATCTGCAACCCACAGCTCTTTCGTCGAACGATCAAAGCTGAAGCGCCACGGATTCCGGAACCCATATGACCAGATCTCCGGTCGAACCCCAGCCTGCCCCACAAATGGATTGTCAGGCGGAATCGCATACGCCCGACCGCCCTCCTCACGATCCACATCGATCCGCATCACCTTCCCTAACAGCATCCCTAGGTTCTGAGCATGCCCGTTGGGATCGTTGTGCGGCCCCGTGTCTCCCATCACCACATACAGGAACCCGTCCGGCCCAAAATCCAGACACCCGCCACTGTGGTCTTCCGCCACACTCGCAATCTTCAAGAGCAGCCGCGGCGGCTCGCCCGAGTCTCCCTTGAAATCGGGATCAAAGCGCTTCTCAACGATCCGCGTCGTGACCACACCTTCCTCCAGAACCTGATAGAAAAGGTAATACTTCCGGTTCTCCCGGAACTTCGGATGGAACGCCACGTCCAGCAACCCGTTCGGCCCGCGCTCGCTGAAGACCACGTCTGTTAGATTGCCGAAGACCGCACTCTCTTCGCCATCCGCCACCCGCCAAATCGTCCCGCCCTGATGCAGCAGCAGGAACGAGCCCGCCGCACCGGGAATCGATCTCATCGATGTGAGACCACTCTCCGCGCGAACTCGCGGCAATTTGAACTCCTTCGCAAGAAAAGGCCGCACCACCACCGGCTTCGCCAGCTCGGGTATCTCCAGTGGCATTCCCCGGTCACTCGCCAGCGTGGCCTCGGGCTGCTTCAGCGAGACCAGATAGTCGATGAGATCCGTGAACTCACCGGGCGTCAGCTGCGCACACAGCCCCTCCGGCATCAGCGAAGCCGCCGATCCCGACTGCTCCTTGATGTCCGCAGCAGCGATGGAAACCAGCTTTCCATCCACTCCCATCACCTGCACCCCAGCCTCGCTCTTCTGCTTGAGCGTCCCTTGGATCATGGCACCTGCCTTCGTCTGCACCACCACGGTGCCATATCCCGGCGCAATCGTGGCAGAAGGCTTGAGCACGGACTCGATCAAGTCGCGCCGCCCGAATGCATCCCCCACCGCAAACAAATCCGGCCCCGCCTTGCTCGCACTCCCGTCGACCGAGTGACACTGCGAGCAAAGCATCCGCGGCTCGTTGAAAAGCGCCTTGCCCCGCGCGGCATCACCCGGGCGATTCAAGGCATACCGACGATAGGCATCGGCGTCCGGCACCTGCGCAGTGGCAGGCACCGGAATCAATACAGCGAGTAGCGGAATCAGAAACTGCCTCATGGGGATCTGCGGCGGGCAACGCCACCCTACCACCCCGTGCGGTCGTTGCGCTTCACGAATTGCGCGGCTTGCGGACAATTCGGCGACTGCATCCCGGGACCATCCCATTCCATCTTCACGCCCTCACCCACCCGCAGCGCGATGCACCCGAGCAAGATGATCTCCGTCAGATAGCCGGCGATATCGAAGTTTGAGTAAGCCGGCGTGCCGTTCTTCATCATGTCGAACCACTCCTGGTTGTGCCCCGGCGACCGCGGGATGCTCTGCGGCACCGCCTTCACCGCCTCATGGTCATCGCCCTTCGTGAAGGTCTTCTCATCCTTGAGCTGGATGAAGAACTGCGAGCCATAGTCATCCGGCGAAAAGAGAATGCCCTTGTCACCGATGATCAGGCACCCGCTCGCCGGCAGGCTGCCCTTCATCGCCACCACATCCTTCACGATGTTAGGATACGGACGCAGCGGCTTGAACTCCTTGTCCGGCGCACCGTCATACCACCAGAACTTCAGCGGCGGCAGACCCTCGCGTTCGGGGAATTCAAAGCGAATCCGCGAGGTCAGCGGGTAAGTCTCCGAGTAAATCCGCGAGGCCATCTCGCACTCCACCACCGTCGGATAGCCGAGCTTCAGCGCGCGGAATGGCATGTTCACCGTGTGGCAGGCCATGTCGCCCAGCGCACCGGTACCGAAGTCCGTCCAGCCACGCCAGGCAAAGTCATGATAGGTCTTCTCCACGTACGGCCGCTCCGCCGCCGTCCCAAGCCACAGGTTCCAATCGAGATAATCCGGCACCGGGCTCGTGTTCTTCGGCCGCTCGATCCCCTGCGGCCAGATCGGCCGGTTGCTCCACACGTGCAGTTCCTGCGGCGCACCGATCACCCCGGCTTGGATCACCTCCACCGCCCGGCGCAGCCCGTCACCGGCACTGCCCTGGTTGCCCATCTGCGTCGCCAGCTTCTTCTCCGCCGCGATCCGCTTCAGCTCCCGCGCCTCGAAGACCGTCTGCGTCAGCGGCTTCTGGCAGTAGATGTGCTTGCCCATCCCCATCGCCAGCATCGCCGCCGGACCGTGCATGTGATCGGGGCCGGAAATCGTCACCGCGTCGATCGACGAGCCGAGCTCCGCCAGCATCTTGCGGTAGTCCGCGAACTTCTTCGCCTCGGGAAACTTCTCGCCCTTCTTGTCGAGGAACCGCCGGTCCACGTCGCACAGCCCCACAATCGTGCCGCCGCACTTCGCCGCGTCATTCACATCGCTGTCCCCTTTCCCACCCACGCCGATGCACGCGATGTTGATGCGGCTATTGAGATTCTGCCCGCGCACGATGGCCGGGAAACCGAGCAGGGCACCGCCGGCACCGAGGCCAGCCTGTTGGAGGAATTTGCGACGATGGATCGAGGGCATGGGTAAAAATGCGTTCCGGGCAATACCCAGCGGAGGCCTGCCATCTTTCGTCGCGTGATTTCAAACGTCGTGGCCAGCGTTACAACCCGACCTCTTGCCACGAAGGTCGCCCGACCTACGGTCGCAAACACTCGTTCATGGCTACTTCCTCTACCGCACGTCGCGCATTCATCCAAAAACTCGCAGCCGCCGGCGTCTCATTGGCCGGCAGTAACTGGCTCGAAGCCGCTGAAAATGCGGGCGTCACCATGCCTTTCGACAACGGCGCTCGCTCCTTGGCCACTTATCCGGGAAAGCGCCCGATGATACTTCTCACCTCGCGCCCTCCACAGTTAGAGACGCCTTTCGAAGTATTCCGCGAAGGAGTGATCACACCCAACGACGCCTTTTTCGTCCGCTATCACCTCTCGAATATCCCGCTGCAAATCGATCCAGCCACATACCGGCTGGGCATCGGCGGCACGGTAAAGAACCCGCTGTCCCTTTCCCTCGATGACCTGCGAACCGGCTTCGAGCAGGTCGAAACCGTCGCCGTCGCCCAGTGCTCGGGCAATAGCCGCGGCTTCCTCACACCCCGCGTCGGCGGCGGCCAACTCGGCAATGGCGCCATGGGAAATGCCCGTTGGAAAGGCGTCCGCCTGAAAGACATCCTGGAAAAAGCCGGACTCGACCCAGCATCCAAGCAAGTCTCCTTCGACGGGATGGACGGCCCGGCAATGCCCGGCACCCCGGACTTCGTGAAGGCATTGGATGTGGAGAAGATCCTCGCCGGTGAAGTCCTCGTGGCCCACAGCATGAATGGCGAGGACCTCCCCATGCTCAATGGCTATCCAATACGCCTGGTCGTCCCCGGCTACTACGCCACCTATTGGGTGAAGCACCTGCAAACGATCACCGTGCTCGATCGACCCTTCGACGGCTTCTGGATGCAGACCGCCTACCGTATTCCGGATACACCGAATGCCTGCATCCCGCCCGGCACGCCGCCCGGAAAAACAGTCCCCATCTCCCGCCTGAATGTGCGGTCGTTCATTACCAGCCATTCTTCCGGGCAAGTGGTCCCCTCTAACAAGCAGGCATCAGTCCGCGGCATCGCCTTCGATGGCGGCGATGGCATTGCCAGCGTCGAGTTCTCTTCCGATGGCGGTGCTTCATGGCGCACCGCAAAGTTGGGCGAGGATCTCGGAAAATTCTCCTTCCGCGAATGGTCGCTCGAAATCAATCCCTCCGGGAAAGGCCGGGCCGACTGGAGGGTCCGCGCCGTCAATCGCACCGGCCAGAGCCAGCCGATGGACCCGCTGTGGAATCCCGCCGGCTACATGCGCAACGTGGTGGAAACCGTATCTGTCGAAATCGCCTGATCCCGATGAAGCCCTTTCTGACCATCTTCTCCCTCGTCGCTGTCGTCGGCAGCTACCTCGTCGCTGCGGAAAAACGAATCGAGCTCCCGCCCGAGAAACCGGCCTACCCGCCGGGCCCAGGCGCCGACGTCTTCGCCGCCTATTGCCTCGCCTGCCATTCCACCGAATACATCACCACCCAGCCGAAGATGCCTCGCAAGTTCTGGGAAGCCACCGTCTTGAAGATGCGGGACAAGTTCGGCGCCCCGCTGCCTGAGGAATCGGTAAAAACCATCACCGACTACCTCACGGAGCACTTCGGTTCCTGATCGGTCGCCTCGACACGATGGTTGGTTGCGGATCATCGCAATCCATCCTAGAACGCGTCCGTGTTCGTCTGGTCGAAACTCTCCGCCTCCAAGTGGCTCGATGCCTGGGAAGATCGCTTCCACGGCAATCCCAACTTCGTGCTCCATATCATCAAGGGCGGCAAATCCGTCCGCGTGGAGGTCTTCTGCGCCACCAAGTCCGAAGCCGATGCCATCACCAAGCAATTCGGCGGCTCCGTGCGCAAGCTCTCCTCCGACTGGAAAAACGCCGGCTCCGAACTCCCGCCGCCGCTAAAGGTCCGCGACAAATTCATCGTCACCCAGGCCGCCGCCGCCAAGGACCTGAAGGCCCTCGCCAACGAATTCCCCGGCCGCGACATCATCAGCATCCCGCCCGAGATGGCCTTCGGCACCGGCGACCACGCCACCACCTCCACCTGCCTCCGCATCCTCGTCGACATCGGCAGATCCCGCTCCCCCGGCTGGTCCTGCGCCGACCTCGGCACCGGCAGCGGCCTGCTCGCCATCGCCGCCAAGAAACTCGGCGCCGGCGAAACCTTTGCCTGCGACTACGACCCCTTCGCCCTCGCCGTCGCCGAACGGAACTTCCCCCGCAACCACGTCGAAGGCGTCGAGACCAAGGAAATCGACATCCTGAAGTGGAAGCCCCGCAAGAAATACGACGTCGTCCTCGCGAACATCTTCTCCACCGTCCTCATCCAAGCCTTCCCGGTCATCATCAAGACCCTCAAGCCCGGCGGAGACATCATCCTCTCCGGCATTCTGGCCAGCCAGGCCTGGGACGTCTTCACCGCCGCCGCTGCCCACGGCCTCGGCTTCCCCGAGGTCATTAAGAAGGGCAAATGGGTCACCGCCCGCGGCGGCTGGATGAACGATTTGACCGCCTGAACGGCCATTGGCAGCCGTCAGTCATTGGCCATCAGTCACCGGGGAAAGCCAGCGCCATCAATGGCCTGCCTTTCCCCGTTCTCCAATGACCGCTGACCCTTGACCATTTCCACTTGCGCCGGGGCCGGGTGGCAGTCAGAAAAGCCGCCCGCTCCGACCGGGGGCCGCGCGAAAAAACCGTGCTCCGCCCGATCGGGCGAGAAACACCATCCGCGCGCTTCCATGGACAGCATTTCATCACGAATCCAAGAGGTTACCCCTTCCCTCACCCTGGCCGTCACCAACCAGGCCAAGGCCATGCTCGCCCGCGGCGAGGAAGTCTATGGCCTCGCCGGTGGCGAACCCGAGGTCGACACCCCGGAGCACATCAAGGCCGCCGCCATCGCCGCCATCCAGGCAGGCAAGACCAAGTATACCGCTTCCGCTGGTATCCCTGAGCTCCGCGACGCGCTCGCTGCCAAGCTCATCGGCGACAACAACCTCGCCTACGACCCGAAGCAGATCTGCGTCACCGCCGGTGCCAAGATGGCCTGCTTCAATGCCATTCTCGCCGTCGTCGAAGAAGGCGACGAAGTCATCATCCCGACTCCCTACTGGGTCAGCTACCCGGAAATGGTGAAGATCGCCGGTGGCAAGCCGGTCCTCGTCGAGACCCAGGAGTCCAACGGCTGGAAGATGACCGCCGAGCAATTCGAGGCCGCCATGACCCCGGCGACCAAGATGGTCATCCTCAACTCGCCCTCGAACCCGACCGGCGCCGTCTACACCGAGCAGGAACTTCGCGACATCGGTGAGGTCGCCCTGTCGGAAGACATCGTAATCCTCTCCGACGAGATCTACGAAAAGCTCGTCTACGGCGACAACAAGCACGTCTCCATCGCCTCGCTCAGCCAGGAGCTCTACGACCTGACCATCACCGTCAATGGCTTCTCGAAGGCTTACTCGATGACCGGCTGGCGCCTCGGCTACACCGCCGCTCCGAAGCCGCTCGCCGACGCGATCGACAAGATCCAGAACCACACCGTCTCCAACGCGACCACCTTCGCGCAATACGGTGCCATCGCCGCCCTGCAAGGCGACCAGACCTTCATCAGCGACCTTCGCGACGAATACGACGTGAAGCGCCAGTTCATGTTCCAGCGCCTCAAGTCCATCCACAACGTCCGCGTCGTGGAGCCGAAGGGTGCCTTCTACTTCTTCGTCTACACCGGCCAGCTCGGCCTGAAGTCGATGAACCTCACCGACAAGCTGCTCAGCCGCTACAAGGTCGCCGCCGTCCCCGGCATCGCCTTCGGCTACGACGACGGTATCCGCATGAGCTACTGCACCACGCTGGACGTGCTCAACGAAGGCCTCACCCGCTTCGAGCAGTTCTGCCGCGAGCATTGATTTGTCCGCAAGGAAGCGCCTCTAACAAAAAGCCCGGCACCGCAAGGTCCCGGGCTTTTTATTGTGGTCCGCACTCTCCGAGTGCGGGATGAAGCAGTTATCGAAGCAGACGGAGATCTCAGGCTCTTCATAACCACCCAGAGAGAGTGCCCACATTCTCCCCGAAACCTTCCCCCAATCGCGGTGTTCATCCCCCGTCTCTCTCCTCCGAGGCTGATTCCGAAGCCTCATGAAACTCCACCTTACCCTCGCCGCCGCCCTCCTCTCTCCCATCTTCGCCCAGCAGCCACCCGATGGCTCCCCTGACGGCCCACCCGGTGGATTTCCCGGTCGCGGCGGCCCCATGATGCAGGAGGAGCGCAAGCTCCTCGGCCAATTCGACAAGGACGAGAACAAGCGCCTCGACAAGGACGAGCGCGCCGCCGCCCGCGAGTTCCTCAAGGCAAACCCCGGCCAGCAACGCGGCCCCGGCGGCGGTGGATTCCCTGGCGGAGGACGCCCCGGTGGTCCCGGCGGCTTCGGACCCCGGGAAGACAACACCCCAGCCACACCCGGCGCGCACGTCTCGCCCGCCGACGTGAAGCCCGCATCCGGCGGCCTCTACGCCGCCGACACCCTGCGAACCGTCTTCCTCGATTTCGAAAACGCCGATTGGGAAGCCGAGCTCGAAGCCTTCCACGGCACCGATGTCGAAGTGCCTGCCACCCTCACCGTCGACGGCAAGACCTACCCCGGCGTCGGCATCCACTTCCGCGGCATGTCCAGCTACATGATGGTCCCCGCCGGCAAGAAGCGCTCGCTCAATGTCTCGCTCGACCTCACCGAGAAGAAGCAGCGACTCGATGGCTACAAGACCCTCAATCTTCTCAACAGCAACGGCGACGGCAGCTTCCTCAGCGCGGTCCTCTACTCACAGATCGCCCGCCAATACATCGCCGCACCCAAGGCCAATCTCGTCCGCGTCGTCATCAATGGCGAAAACTGGGGCGTCTACGTGAACCAGCAGCAGTTCAACAAGGACTTCATTCAGGAAAACTTCCGCACCGACAAGGGCGCCCGCTGGAAAGTCCGCGGCTCTCCGAATGGCCAAGGCGGACTCGACTACATCGGCGACAACGTCGAAGAGTACAAGAAGCGCTACGACATGAAGTCCGGCGATGACGAGGACTGGCAGGCTCTCATCAAGCTCTGCAAGACCCTAACAGAAACACCCGCCGATCAACTCGAAGCCGCCGTCTCCCCTCAGCTCGATGTCGACAGCATCCTCTGGTTCCTCGCCCTCGACTGCGGCCTGATGAATAGCGACGGCTACTGGACCCGCGCCAGCGACTTCAGCCTCTACCGCGACAAGGAAGGCAAGTTCCACATCATCCCCGGCGACATGAATGAATGCTTCCGCGCCGCCGAAGGAGGTCCCGGCGGTTTCGGCGGCCCGGGTGGTCCCCGCGGCGGCGGTCGTGGTTTCGGTGGCAATGGCGGTCCACCATCACAAGGAACTCCTGATGGCGAACGACCCGAACGTGGCCCTCAAGAAGCACCTCGCCCGCAATCAAGCCCTGCACAAGGCGGCGCAAAGCTCGATCCCCTCACCGGCCTCGACGACGCAAAGAAGCCCCTCCGCTCGAAGCTCCTCGCCGTCCCGGCCCTCCGCAAACGCTACTTGGAAAACATCCACACCCTCGCGGAAAAGGACCTCGATTGGAAGAACCTCGGCCCCGTCGTCGCGAGCTATCGCGAACTCGCCGGCAAGGAAGTCGCCGCCGATACCCGCAAGACCTCCACCACCTCCGACTTCGAGAAACTGACTTCGGACAAACCCGAAGAAGCGAAAGCCGAAGCAGAAGCCCCACGCGGATTCGGCCACGGCGGCATGGCCCTCAAAACCTTCGCCGACCAACGCCGCGCCTACCTCCTCTCACTGCCAGAAACAGCAGCTGCCGTAGCCAAGTGATTTCATGGCCCCGCGCCTGCGGCGAGTCCTCGGACTCGTCGCAGGTGCATTCTTAAAGGCAGGGAACGCTCTCCGAGCGGTCCGGCTTATGGCAGACCTCATCGAATCACGGTCTGAAACCAGAACTCGCGGCAGACAACCCGTTAGAGCTTCTCAATCCGGAACACCACCGGCGCGCTATTGATACAATCCAGCGCCTCGATCTTCGCCAGCGTCGCCTGCAACTGACCAAACGGGCAAGTGTGCAGCAGGAACACCATATCGAGGAACTCAGCATCCGGCTGATCCGGTTTCACCGGCGAGTGCGTGCCGGAAATGCCGATGCCAGCATCCGCCAGCACCCGCGCTACTTCCGCAATCACACCCGGCCGGTCGTTCACATCGAAGCGGACATAGTAAGCCGTCTCCGTCGCATCCACCGGCAACAACGTGCCACTGTCGCGATAAGGCAGGAAGCCACGATGGCCCGTCGCCTGACGCAGCGAACGCGCCGCTTCCACCAGGTCAGCCACCACCGACGAAGCCGTCGGATCCTGCCCCGCGCCACGTCCATAGAAAAGCGATTCACCCGCGGCATCACCATGCACCGCCACTGCGTTGAAGACACCATGCACGCTCGCAAGGATGTGGCTCTTCGCGATGAACGATGGCTGCACCCGCAGCTCGACCTCGCCATCCGGATGCTCACGCACCACAGCCAAAAGCTTCACCACATAGCCAAGACGCGTCGCGAACTCGATGTCGATCGGCCGCACCTGCTCGATGCCCGCGACATGAACCTTCGCCGGGTCGATCGGAAAACCATAAGCCAGCGTCGCCAGCAGGATCGCCTTGTGAGCCGCATCCCAGCCATTCACATCGAGCGCCGGATCCGCCTCGGCATACCCCAGCGCCTGCGCTTCTGAGAGAGCCGCCGAGAATTCCAACCCCGCCGTCGTCATCCGCTCCAGGATGTAGTTCGAGGTACCGTTGATGATACCGGTCATCGAGTGGATGCGATTGCCGATGAAGCTCTCCTGCACCGTCTTGATGATCGGAATGCCGCCCGCCACCGCCGCTTCAAAATGAATCGGCGTATCGAACTCCTTCGATAGGGCAAACAGCTCCACACCCCGCTCCGCGAGCAAAGCCTTGTTCCCCGTCACCACCGGCTTCCCCGCACGCAGGGCCGCAGCGACAATCTCGAACGCATCCGTCGTCCCACCGATCAATTCCACGACGATATCCACCGCCGGATCATCGACCAATTCGCGCCACGAAGTGGTAATCGTCTCCGCAGGCAGGTTGACAGGACGAACCTTTGCCGGATCGCGCACCAGCACCTTGGCCACCTCCAGCTTCACCTGGCCGCCGGTGCGGTCACAGATGAGGCCGGCGTTGCGCTCCAAGGCGAGGACGACACCCGAACCGACGGTGCCGAGGCCCGCCAAACCAATACCGAGAGAGGAACAACTCACGGCGCGGACTGTCAGCCCGCACCCGTGCTCGGAAAAGCCCAAAGCGGGTCAAGATTACTCGGAATCCACCGCAGCATGCCAGTCACTGTCCTGGTCACCCGGCAGGCCTTTCTCCTTCCGGTTCATGTAGTTGAGATAGGCTGCCTTCGCGACATCCTTCTCCTTTGCAGGCTTGGGAGCAGGCGCGCTTTTTTCGGCCTTGGGCGCAGCTTCCTTTTTCGCGACGGCCTTCTTGGCAGCTTTCTTCGCCGCTTTCTTGGCAGGCGGCGCTTCCGGGGCAGCAGATGCTTGAGGCTCCACGGCCGGGACTTCCTTCTCGGGAGCTTCCTTCTTCGCGGCGGCTTTCTTTGCAGCTTTCTTGGCAGGCATGGCAGTTTAAATCAGCACAGTCGGTGCCAAGCGGCAAGACCGATCGCAAGCAGGTGATTGTCACGGTCCCGTCGCGGCGTATAGTCGCGCCGTGGACGACGGCTACAGCTGGCGCGAATCGCGCGAATCGGCACCGATCCGCCTGCCAGGCCCGGACAACCTCGGCTGGTGGGCCGGGGTCGCGTTCTTCATTGCCATCATCCTCCACGTCGCCGCGTTTTTCGCGCTCGGCCATATCAAGATCGGCCTCGGATTCATCCCCAGCACAGAGATCGAAACCGGCCCCGTCCAAGTCGAGCAGGTGGAAATCCTTCCCCCCGATCACGCGCTGGATCCGCCCGACGAGGTCACGCCTCCCCCGCCGGACACCCACACCCTGCTGGAGGAAATCGACGTCCTCGCCAAGCTTCCGGAAAACACCGAGATGGATCTGAAGCCGGACATCAATGATCCGGAATTCGCCGTCCGTCTCACCAATCCGGCTCTCGAAGGCGATCCCGCCGGCGTCGTGGTCGATCCCGCCCAGGGCTTCGATATCGATACCGCCCTTCCAGAGCTCGGCCGCACCGCTGAGCCCATGCCCTTGGCCGCGGATTCCCAGATCATCGTCGATCCCGGCGCCACCGCCGCCGCCGATAGCCAGCTCGACCGCTTCGCCGAGGATCTCCTGAAAAAGGGTGCCGGCGGCAATGCCGAAGCCGGCACACTCGATGGCGTGGTCACCCTCGATGACATGGTCGGCCTGCCCGCCGATGTCCTCGTCGGCAAGATGACCATGCTCCCCAGCGACCTGCTCTTCGAATACAACAGCGCCGAGCTCCGCGAGAGCGCCCGCGTCGGCATGATGAAGCTGGCGATGATCATCGAGAAAAATCCCGGCCTCTACTGTTGGATCGAAGGCCACTCCGACCTCTACGGCACCGACCAATACAATTTGGAACTGTCCAAGCGCCGCGCCGCCGCCGTGAAGAGCTACTTGACCGGCTCCCTGTTCCTGCCCGGTGACAAAATCGAAACCCGCGGCTTCGGTAAGACCCACCCCATTCTCAAGCAAGGCACCGTCGACGAACAGGGCCCGAACCGCCGCGTCGAAATCCGCATGCGCCGGAAACCAGCCCCGCCTCAGATCGCCGTCGCCGCGCCCAAGCAGCCCGAGCCTCAGCACGCCCCTCAACCGGCACCACAGCGCCCACAGCCGCCCGAGCAGGGACCACCCGCACCCGTGCTCGTGAAGCCACAGCGTGCCCTGCCCGTCGAGGAGGAGCCTAAAACGCCCAAGCCGCCACGCGCCAAACCGATCGAAGAACCGGCACCGCATGTCGATACCCTGCCCGAGCCGCCCAAGGCCCGCCCCGTCGAGGAAGCCCCGCCGAAGGCCAAGCCGATCGAAGAATCCCCACCCCGCGCCGCCGAGGTGATCGAGGAACCACAGAGACAGCCGCAGCGCGCCATCCCGGTCGAGTGACCGCTTGACCCCGGCCCCCGGGCCGCTATGTCCCCGGGCCGTGAAGCCGCTCGAACTGCCTGCCCAGCCCGGAGCCATCCTCTCCTTCGACTTCGACGGCACCCTCCACGACCCCGCCGCCAAGCCCCCGGTCAGCCCGCGCTTCTTCGCCACCATCGAGCGCCTCCGCCGCGAAAAAGGCGCGCTCTGGGGCATCAATACCGGCCGTTCGATCGGCCACGTTGCCGAGGGTCTCGCCGACTGCCGCTTCCCCTTCGTCCCCCACTGGGTCGTCGCCCGCGAACGCGAGATCTGGCTCCCCACCCCGTCCGGCCGCTGGCAGCCGCTCGATTCATGGAATAACCAGTGCGAGCAAGAGCAGCATCAGTTCTTCCAGGAAGTCGCCCACATCATCGACGCCATCCGCCACGAGGTCGAGGAACACACCGGTGCCACCTGGATCGAGCAACCCGGCGACCCCGCCGGCCTCGTCGCCCGCACCGAGGAAGAAATGGCCTGGATCATCGGCCGCGTCGAAGCGCTCGCCGCGGACGAACCCTTCCTCGGCTGGCAGCGCAACTCCATCTGGCTCCGCTTCGGCCACAAGAAGTACCAGAAAGGTAGTAGTTTGATGGAAGTCGCCCGCCACTTCGGCCTGACGCCCTCACAGACCTTCGCCATCGGCGACAGCCACAACGACTTCGAGATGCTCTGCCCCGAAGCCGCCGCCATGTTCGCCTGCCCCTCGAACGCGGTGCCGGAAATCCGCAAGCACGTCACCTCCCAAGGCGGCCACGCCTGCCTCCTCGACCACAGCGAAGGCTGCGTCGAAGCCCTCGAACACTTCTTCGGCACCGCCGGCTAACGCGAAGCGTTTCCCCACGTAGCGGAACGACTGCGTCGTTCCACGATAAGGGGTGTCGACGTTCCGTCGACACGTGGTGAACGCTCATTCCCCCCCGATGGTGGCAGCACCTCTGGCGGCCTTTCCGCGCGCACGAACCTCACCCATCCTGCGACTGGTGAATCGCATACCGGATCGCCACCATCCGAATCGTCACCACGATCACCGTCGTCACCGCAAGCACCACCCGCTCCGGCCACCCCAGCCAATCCATCCCCAGCATCGCCAGCCCACCGATGATACTGGCCGTCGCATAGATCTCCTTCCGCAACACCAGCGGCACATCATTGCGCAGCACATCCCGCAACAACCCGCCAAAGGTCGCGGTGATCACCCCCAGCGCCAGACAAGACCACCACGGCAATCCCTTGCCCTGCGCGATCCGGATCCCCGTCACCGTGAACAGTCCCAGCCCGAGGGCATCCATGGTCGATACCACCCGCCGGATCTTCTTCCACCACGCCGAGCCTAACAGCGCGATCACCACTGCCGCCATCGCCAGCACGAACGGCAATGGATCCGTCAGCACCCTCGGCGGCACGTCCCCGATCAGCACACTCCTCAGCAATCCCCCGCCGGTCCCCGTGACCAAGCCGACCACGAACATCCCGAACCAATCCATCACCTTCTCCCGCGCCGCAATCGCGCCGGAAACACAGAAGACCAGGATGCCGAGGATTTCCCAGACGTGGAGCACCGCCAAGACCTAGCGCATCAGCAGCCGGATGACCCGCCGAAAATCTCCACCTATCTCATCGACATCTAGAACATCATCCATTTATCTCCAGCCACCCTTACAAGCTTCCCCACACCCGCATGCTTTCCGACTCGAACGAACGCGCACCCTTCCTCGTCCCTTTCATTGTCGCCCTCTTGTTGGGAATACCGGCATCGATTCTCTGGCATTTCGTCAGCACCCAATACGGCCTTCTCGTCTCAGGCATCACGATTCTCCTGGGGCTCTCCTGCGGGCTCGGGGCAAGGTTTGCCGGAAGTGGCTATCACCCGGCAGGTTCCGCCATCATCGCCACGATGATTCTCATCGTGATCAATATCTCGATCACCACGATTCTGGTCATGTCGGTCGAATCCGGCCAACCCGTTCTCGCGACCCTGCAGACACTGGTTTCCCACGGCAGCTTCACGGACTTCGCCAATCAATGCGCCATCGTCGGCGGCAATACCTTCATTCGATATCCGGTCGCCCTGTACGCGGCATACCTGGTGTCCGACGCATCGTGACGACAAGTCCTGTCACCCGAACAGGTAGCCCTTCGCCAACTCGCTGAACCGGGCTGACTGCGAAACTTGCCAAGCCGCATCGTTCCCCAGTTCCTCCGCGAGGATGGCCGCCACCGCAGGCGAGGCCTCAATACTGGCACGGGCATCTAACAAAAGCGCGCGACTGCGCCGCGCGAGCACATCTTCCACCGTGCGCGCCATTTCCGCCCGCGCATGCCAACGCACCTCGCCAACGCGAAGATCAAGCGCGGGATACACGCGGCCCGCATCACCCATGGTTCGGATCGCAGCAGCATCGCTCCCGTAGGGCCGCAGACAAACTTCGGAAACTTCCTCCGTCGTGGCCCCATGCACCGGCAATTCCATCGTCCTGCACGGCACCTTCTCCAAGCCAGCCACCTCCTCCGCACGATCAATGACATCCTCGCCCATCTTGCGATAGGTCGTCCACTTCCCACCGGTGATCGTGATCAGCCCGCTATCGCCGATGAGAATCGTATGGTCGCGTGACAAGCTGGCCGTATTCCCCCCGCCACCCGCCTTCACCAAGGGCCGCAGCCCCGCAAAGACACTCAGCACATCCTCCGGCTTCGGATCCCGGCTCAGGTAGCGAGCCGCATGGGTCATCAGGAAATCGACCTCCTCCTGCAGCGCACGCGGCTCCAGCGACTTCTCAGCCAACGGCGTATCAGTCGTGCCAAGCACCACCCGATCATGCCAAGGCACCGCGAACAGCACCCGGCCATCCGCCGTCTTCGGAATCATGATCGCAGAGTCGCCGGGCAGGAAATCCTTCGGCAGCACCAAATGAACGCCTTGGCTCACCGCCACAATCTCCGGCGACGACGGATCATCCGCACGCCGCAGTTCATCCACAAAAACCCCCGTCGCATTGATCACCGCCCGTGCCCGGATCTTGAAGGAACGCCCGCTCTCAAGATCCAGCGCCTCAATGCCACAAATCCTACCACCCTCCTTCACAAGCGAAACGCACCGCACGTAGTTCGCCAGCTTCGCCCCGAGATCATCCGCCGTCATCGCGAGATGAATCGCCAGCCTCGCATCATCGAACTGCCCGTCATGGTAAACCACCCCACCTGTTAGCCCCTCTGTCTCGATCGTCGGGATGCGCGCAAGCGTCTCCTCCCTCGAAAGATGATGGCTCGGCCCGAAGCCCAGCTTCCCCGCAAGCGCATCGTAGACCTTCATCCCGATCCCGTAGAACGGCCCTTCCCACCAGTGATACGTCGGGATCACGAATGGCAGATCCTTCACCAGATGCGGCGCATTCCTCGCCAGACGCCCTCGCTCGCGCAAGGCCTCCAGCACCAGCGAAACATTCCCCTGCTTCAAGTAGCGCACCCCACCGTGCACCAGCTTCGTCGAGCGCGACGAAGTCCCCTTCGCAAAGTCCGACTGCTCCACCAAGGCCACCCGATGCCCCCGCGCCGCCGCATCCACCGCAGCCCCCAGCCCCGTCGCCCCACCACCCACGATACAAAGGTCAAAGTCCTCCGACTCCAGTGCAGCGAGGTGATCGGAGCGGTTCATCAGGTTTCAGCTCTCCCACTCTTTCGCCCGTTCCACAGCCTTCCTCCATCCCGCCATCAGCGGTGCCATGTCGCTCGATGGCCGCCCCGGCGAAAACACCCGCTCCACCTCGTGACATCCCTGGATCTCCTCCCGGCTCTTCCAGAAACCCGTTCCAAGCCCCGCAAGGAAAGCCGCACCCGCTGCCGTGCTCTCAATGTCCTTCGGCCGCAAAACATCCACGCCTAACAAGTCCGCCTGGAACTGCATCAGCAGATCACTCCTCACCGCACCCCCATCCACCCTCAGCTCCTTCAGCTCGATGCTGCTATCCCTGACCATACAGGCCGCCAGCTCCGCGCTCTGGAACGCGATCGCCTCCAGCGCCGCCCTGCAAAAATGCGCCCGGTTCGTCCCGCGCGTCATCCCAAACGCCGCCCCCCGCGCATACGGATCCCAA
Organism: Luteolibacter sp. Y139; assembly: GCF_038066715.1. Classification (NCBI taxonomy): domain Bacteria; kingdom Pseudomonadati; phylum Verrucomicrobiota; class Verrucomicrobiia; order Verrucomicrobiales; family Verrucomicrobiaceae; genus Neoluteolibacter; species Neoluteolibacter soli. The sequence continues at coordinate 151,911 of NZ_JBBUKT010000013.1, forward strand.
TGCGGAGCACCCAGCCCCGTGAAAGCCGGCACCAAATACATCCCGCCCGCATCCGGCACACTCTCCGCAAGTTGATTCGCTTCCTCCGCCGATCGCACCAGCTGCAGTTCATCACGCAGCCACTGCACCAGCGCCCCGCCAATAAAGACTGACCCCTCCAGCGCATACTCGATCTTCCCACCGATCTGCCACGCCACCGTCGTCAGCAGATTATTCCGCGACACTACCGCCTCATCACCGGTATGCATCAGCATGAAGCAGCCCGTCCCATAGGTGTTCTTCGCCATGCCCGGAGAGAAGCACCCTTGCCCGAAAAGCGCCGCATGCTGATCCCCGGCAATCCCCGCGATCGGAATCCCTTCGATCGATTCTCCAAAGACGCCGCTGCTATCCTTCACCTCCGGCAGCATCGAGCGCGGGATGCCCAGGATTTCCAAAAGCTCATCATCCCACCGCCCTTCGTGGATATTATACAGCAGCGTCCGTGAAGCATTGGTCGCATCCGTCGCATGAATCGTGCGCCCACTGAGCCGCCACAGCAGCCAGCTATCCACCGTGCCGAACATCAGCTTGCCCGCTTCTGCTTTCGCCCGCGCACCTTCCACGTTCTCCAGGATCCAGCGGATCTTCGTGCCTGAGAAATACGGATCCAGCCGCAGCCCCGTCTTCGCCGTGAAGAGCGACTCCACACTGTCCGCCCTCAGCCGAGCGCAGTCATCCGCAGTGCGCCGGTCTTGCCACACGATCGCCGGATAAACCGGCCGCCCCGTATCCCGCTCCCACACCAGGGTCGTCTCACGCTGGTTCGTGATCCCGATCGCCGCGATATCCTCAGGCAAAAGGTCAGCCTTCCCCAGCGCCTCGACCGCCGTCGACCACTGGCTCGCCCAGATCGCCAGCGGATCATGCTCCACCCACCCGGGCCGTGGATACTCCTGCGGAAATTCGCGTTGCCCGACCGCCACCGGCTTTCCGGCATGGTCGAAGACGACAGCGCGCGATGAGGTCGTTCCTTGGTCGAGCGCGAGAATGTGGGTGCGCGGCATGGGGAGAAAGAGGGAGTCTTCTCACCCTAACACCGGATCGGAAAAAGTGCGAAGGATCTTCGGTGACTCCTTCACCCCTCCTCCCTAGCCTGCCCTCACCACCGCGACCCGATGCCCCAGACCGTCACCCGTTTCGCCCCGAGCCCCACCGGCTGGCCGCATCTCGGCCACGCCTACGCCGCAAAGGTCGCCCGCGATCTGGCAAAACAAGACGAAGGTCGCTTCCTGCTCCGCTTCGAAGACATCGACCACACCCGCGTCAGGCCCGAGTATTACGATGCGATCGAAACCGACCTGCACTGGCTGGGCCTCGATTGGGACGGTCCCGCGCTACGTCAATCCGACCGCACCACCGCCTACGCCGCCGCCCTCGAAGATCTCCGCCACATCGGCGTCGCCTACCCCTGCTTCTGCACCCGCCGGGAGATCGAGGATGAAGTCGCCCGCATGATCAGCGCCCCGCACGGCCCCGAGGGCGCACTCTACCCCGGCACCTGCCGCCGGCTTTCCGAGGACGAGCGGAACACCCGCCTCGCCGACGGCCAGCAGCCCGCATGGCGGCTCGATGCCGGAAAAGCCGCCGAAATCACCGGCCCCCTCTCCTTCACCGACCTCCGCCACGGCCACATCCCCGTCGATCCCACCCTCCTCGGCGACGTCGTCCTCGCCCGCAAGGACATCGGCACCTCCTACCACCTCGCCGTCGTCGTGGACGATTCCTTCCAGCAAGTCACCCACGTCACCCGCGGGGAGGACCTGCTGCCGTCCACCCACGTCCACCGCATCCTCCAGACGCTGCTCGGATTTCCCGAGCCCGTCTACCTCCACCACGCCCTCGTCGTGGACGAAAACGGCGTCCGCCTCGCCAAGCGCCACGACTCCCTTTCCATCCGCAGCCTCCGCGAGGCGAAATTGACCCCGCCAGACCTACTGGCCCGCTTGCCCTGAAGGGCAGGAAATGCTAAATATCTCCCAGATGGGCTACTTCTCAGGCTACAATATCCTCGCCGGTTTCGTCTTCGGTACCATCGGCATTGGAGCATGGCGCTACGGGAAATCCCTCGAGCGTTGGAAGCCGGTCGTGATCGGCCTTGCGCTCATGATCTACCCGTATTTCACGCCGTGGGCATGGTTGACCTGGTCGGTGGGCGTCGCCCTCTGCGTCACGCTGTACTTCCACCACGACTGCTGAGACACCTCAGCGGATCGGGTTCAAGGTGAGCCGCACCGGCCACGAAGCCTCTTTCGCTGACTCCAGCCTGACCCACGCCGCATGCTCGCGGCCATCCTTCCAGGCGTTGGCCACAATATAGAGGCCCGCCGGATCGTCCGCCCGGACGCGATTCAAGCGATACACGCCGCCCTTGTCAGCGGTCGGCGGCCAGACGGATTTCCCGACAGCCAGCCAGCCTCCCCGATGATTGATCGGCTGGCTCTCTCCACCCACCCAGATCGAAATCTGCGCAAACTCCGCAGGCGACCCATCGGGAAACGTCAGCCGGATGGCATCCCTCCAATAGCCATACCATCTCCACCCCTTCCACATCAGCGCGAGCAGGAGGATCGCAATCAAAAGCCTGCGCCAATGCCGCATGCCCTGACCCTCCCTTCTTCTTCCCCCGCCCCGCAAGCCACATTTCCTTCTGGTCTCAAGTCGCCCGCTCTTGAAAGCTAGCGGCCATGTCTGACATCCGCATCACGCTGCACACTGACAAGGGCGACATCGACGGCACCATCTTCGCCTCGAAGGTGCCCATCACCTCCGCCAACTACCTCAATCTCGCCAAGCGCGGCTACTACGACGGCGTGGCCTTCCACCGGGTGATCGCCAATTTCATGATCCAGGGCGGCGACCCCACCGGCACCGGACGCGGCGGCCCGGGCTACAAGTTCGCGGACGAAATCGACCGCTCGCTCAAGCATGACAAGCCCGGCCTCTTCTCCATGGCCAATGCCGGCCCGAACACCAACGGCAGCCAGTTCTTCATCACCCACCTCCCCACCCCGCACCTCGATGGCAAGCACGCCGTCTTCGGCGAGGTCACCAAGGGCCAGGACGTGGTGAACGCCATCCGCCAGGGCGACAAGATTAAGTCCATCACCATCCACGACGACACCGCCTCCCTGTTCGAAAATCAGAAGGACAACGTCGAGCACTGGAACTCCATTTTGGACAAGAAGTAAGACCCGTTTGAAAACTTAGTTAGCTTTTCCTAACTATCCACAGCCCCCGCTTCCGGTGCCCTAGCGCCCGGTCGCGGGGGCTTTCTGTTAGGCCCGCAAACCTTGATAAATCAACGTTTGCAGATTTTGCAGGGGGAAATTCGGACAATCTCGGAAGCCTTACGTCTTCGCGTAGGATGGAGCCGGACCTCTTGATTTCCGGACTAAACGGGCGCTTCATTGGCCCCGTCAGCACCCCCCCGTGCTGACGCTGTCACACCCCCCACCCCCCACATGAAGTTCCCCCTGCCCCTCGGCAGGTGCCTGATGGCTGGCATGCTTGCATGCTTCTGCCTTTCCGGCATCTCCGCCGCCGCCGATCTCGACGTCCCTCGAGGCACTCTCACTGTCGACCGCGACCTCGTCCGTGTCGGCATGAAGTCCCAGCTCACCTGGCAAATCGATTACCCCGCGCCGATCACGAGCGTCGTGGACATCGTCACGCCGAACATCATCAAGCCGAAAAAGGACCTCAAGATGAAGGTCCGCGTCCTGGGTGCCTCCTTCCAGGAATCCATCCTCTCGTTCCTCCCGGTCGAGGTTCAGTGGAGCAAGAACAGCTCCACCTGGACACGCATCTACTACGGTCTCCAGACCAACGTGCTACCCAGCGTCCCCGTGCTGCAAACCACCGTGAAGGCCGGCGACACCATCAACTTCGGCGGCCGCGGCTACCGTGACGGTGCCTGGCTCCCGCTCTACAACACCGCTCAAGCCACCAAGAACCTGGTCATGCTGAAGAACAACGACACGGTCCCCTCCACCGTGCCAGCGCTCAACGGCAGCTCCATCGAAAGCTTCCTCAAGCCCTACATGGATACCGTGACCAAGAAGGTGAAGATCGGCGACCGCGACCTGATCCTGCTCATGGAGCTCGGTCAGACCAACACCTCCAACTCCGGCTTCGACCTTCAGGACCTCGTCGTCCTCGTCACCTTCGAATAACCCCCTGCTCCAACTCAACCTCATCTCCCCCCGGATGAAAACCACCCTGCTCCTCCTCGCCCTTGCCAATGCCGCCTTGGCCGCTCCCACGATGACCGAAAGCATCACGCCCGAGGAAATCGCCGCGCGCCAGAAGGCCCCCTCCCCGCTCGCTGCCATCCCGCAGCCGGCAGCATCGACGGAAACAGGAACCGTGGTTCATCCGGAGGAGCAGTCGATCATCAAGCAGTCCGATATCCTCAACGACGGCCAGCATTGGACCCTCGTTCCGAAGGGTGCCGTGCTTCACATCCCGCCCGCCTTCACCACGCGGGTGGGTGCCAAGCCCGTCGGAACCCTCCTCCCTTGGGTCGAGTTTCTCACCGTCAACCGCAACTGGCTCTTCACCGAGGAAGTCAACATCGACAACGCCTCGGGCAAGACACCGCTTCCTCCCAGCCGCCTCGAGGCCTGGCAGAAGTTGAAGAAGGTCGTCGTCGCCGTCCACCTCGGCGGCCCGATTTCCGTCCGCACGCAGCCGCCCGCCAATTCTGATCCCGTAGCATCCACCCGATGAAAACGCTCCTTCTTTCCAGTCTTCTTCTCTGCTCCCAGGCATTCGCCGTGGGCGAAGGATACACGAACTTCATCCGTCAGACCCAGCAGGAGACGGGCGTGGTATGGAACATGCCAGTCGTTCCCCAGGGGCAGGCATCCTCCACCGGAACACTGGAAAGCAAGGGCGCACTGTTCCAGCTCTGGACCATCGAAACGGCCACCGCGAAGGAATACATGCTCGATCAAAAGCTGGTCGGAGCCTATCTGCCCGCAGCCACCGTCACGGTAAAGACGCTGGACCCTTTCGATAAATACCCGCGCACCCGCGCCGACCAGCCGTTCACCGTGACCTATCAGGTCTCCGGGCTGCTCGCCGGCACGAATCTCCCCGTGGCCTCTACCAAGGTACTTTTGGAGCAATACACCAAGGCCTACACGGTTACTGAGCAAAAGAGCCCGCTTCCTCCTGCCTCCGTCATCACGGGCACTCCTTTCTCGAGCGCCTACCTCACCAGCAACGGTGTCTCCACCCTGACCTTCCCCGTCACCAGTCTCAAGTCCACTGACCCGTCGAAGCTCAAGGGCGAAGAATACTTCGTGGTCCAGGCGTTGGGCGACGGCACCTTCACCCAGACCCAGATCGCCAGCGGCTTCGTTCAGGTCTGGCCGGTCACCTCCGGAGGCGTCCAGGGAATCACTTCCGGCCAAAAGATCCGCTTCAGCCTCCCATCCCTCACGGCCACCTACACCGATGTCTATCCTGGCTCCAGCGTCTGGCTCCAGATCTACAAGGGCACCCAGAAACTGGGCACCACCGGCACCATCCTTCCCGGCTCCACCTGGAATAACACTTACGAATACAGCAAGGGTAACATCGTCACGGTGACCGACTACAACTCCCTCGCCACTACCGATGGCGACTACACCATCGAAATGCTGAGCCAAACCCCGTTCGGACTCGAACGCCTCAGCTACGTCACCTTCTCCGTTGATCGCACCATCCAGATCAACGCCCACATGGCCGAGTACTAAGTTATCCCATCATCTGATTTCAAAGAGGTCTGTTCACCCTCTTCACCCGATCCCCCCGCTGTAATCGGGCCGGCCGGCGGTGCCGAAGGAGCCCCTACTCCCCCCAAGGTGTCCTTCCCACTGTCCGGCCGGTGCCGAGACGGCTCAGTTCTGCCATCCGGCAGCGTGGTCTTTTTTTGACCACGGTTTCCCAACCCATAACCAGTCCCCCCACATGAAGTCCTCCCAGCTTCTCGTTGGTAGGTGCGCGGTCGCCAGCACCCTTGCCGTGTCCTGCATCGCTTCTGCGACAGACACTGCCATCCTCGATCCCGCGGCACCTCACGGCACCCTCACGGTCGACAGCAATTGGATACGCATCGGCATGAAATCCCAGCTCTCTTGGGGCATTGACTACCCGGCCCCCATCATCGGCTTGGCTGACGTCGTCCCGCCGTACGTGATCAAGCCGAAGAAGGACCTCAAGATGAAAGTCCGCGTGATCGGTGCCTGCCTCCAGCAGGCCAAGTCTAACAACGGCCACGGCAATAATGCCGACGGCGTCGACTCATCCAATCCCGGCCAAGGCTCCGGCGGCCCGAATGGAGCCATCGATCTTTCGAACGGCATCGATGACGAACTGAAGGGCCTCAAAAACAGTTACCTCCCGGTCGAAGTGCTGTGGAGCCTCAATGGTGCCACCTGGACCCGCCTCTACTATGGCACCCAGAACCAGGTGAATTCATCCAAGCCCGTCCTCGATACCACCGTGCTGAATGGAAGCTCCATCAACTTCGCGGCACGTGGCTGGCGGGATGGCGCATGGCTGCCCCTCTACAGCACGGCGGTCGGCACCGCCAATCTGGTCGTCCTGAAAAACGGCGACCCCATTCCATCGTCAGTCCCGGCATTGGACGGAAGCTCCATCGGAAGCTACCTCAAGCCTTACGTCGACACCGTCACCAAAGCCGTGAAAATCGGTGACCGCGACCTGATCATCCTCATGGAGATCGGCCAAACCAGTACCGCGAGTGCTGGTTTCGATCTTCAGGATGTCGTGATCCTGGTGACCTTCGAATAAACAGCCACTCGAAGGGCTTTCAGCCCTGCCACTCCGGCAGGGTTTCTGTTAGAATGGCGGCGATCCGCTTGCGCTCCGACTCCTTCAGCCAGTCGAACGCCGGATCGTCGCCAGCCAGCACCGCCTTCATCCGCGCGATCACCGCCGACTTCACCCGCGGCGGCAGGTCGTGGAAGGCCTGCGAATAGACCATGTAGGAGCACCGGTTCTTGAAGATCCGCCCGTAGAGCTGGAAGTCCGCCAGCGATTCGCCGGCCTTCGTCCGCGGAAAGTGCCCCACGAACATCTTCTGGAAGGCCTCGCCTCCTTCGATCCCTTCACCGGGATCGACTTCGTCCTTGAAGAACAGGCACTCCGCAATCTTCTCCGCCGATCCATCCGCGACTCGGCCCGCACTGCCCGCATCCGGATCATTCTGCGAATCCAGCGCCCGGCTGAGAAAGTAAGCGCGGCGATACTGCATCGCCGCCGCCGTCATCAGGTTGTTCATCCGGCATTGGTGCTCCAGCACCATCAGCGCCACGATGTCGCTGGTCGCCCGCGGATACTTCGAGGTGTCGATCAGGCCTGACACATCCGCCAAATCACTCGTCTTCGGCGTCGCATCCCCGTCTTCCTCATACGTGCGGTTTCCCAGATGTGGCAGCGAACTGCGCCCCGTCACGTAGTAGCCACCCCACCGCTCCTGGAGTGGCGTGTCATGATTCACATGGCTCGTCCCCATCGCCAGCAGCGGGTGCCCGTCCACATTCGGAAACACCGACCTCACCTGCAGCCCCGGCACCCCTTCCGTCCGCGTGGTTCCATGGCAGGACATGCAGTTGGAAAGATCCCGCTCGATCTTTAGTCCGCCCGTCGGATTCGCATCGATTGTGTAAAACACCGAGCCCAAATCCGGATCTTGCACCACCGCCTCGATGATTCCGCCCGGCACGTAGCCCACATAGGCGTTCTCCGAAAAAAACAACGCGCGCGGGTTCTTCGGATGAATCAGCGCAATCTGATGGCTGGTCTTCGAGAAAACCAGAATCTGCGACTCCTCCGGCACCTTCAGCTCCCGCAGCACGAATTTCAGCCGCTCCAGCGGCGAGCTCCCCTCCATCTGCCGTGCCCCGGATTCCAAGTCCGCCGCCAGCTTCGCCAGCGAATTCTCCGACTTCGCGTCCGAATACCGGATCGGCGGCAAATCCCAATAGTCCGCGTCCGCTGGTGCGCTTTGCACCAGCGCCAGAAGCAGGAGAAATCGTCGCACGCCCCCAATTAACGAACTTTTATTCCGTTTTCTATCCCAAATCTCGCCCCGGGTCGGTCGAACAGCTTCACACCCCTTCCCTTGACCCCGCCGCCCTGTCCCGCAAGTCTCCGCGCCGCCGCATGCTTTCCGTCCACAATCTCCGCGTCGAATATGGCGCCCGCGTCCTATTCTCGGATCTTACCTTCTCGATCCTGCCACGGGAGCGCATCGCCTTCGCCGGCCACAACGGCGCCGGCAAATCCACGCTCATGAAAGCCATCGCCGGCATCGTGGAAGTCTCCGGCGGCAAGGTCGTCGTCCCCCGCGGCACCCGCGTCGGCTACCTCCCGCAGGAAGGCATCCACGTGAAGGGCATCTCGCTCTGGGATGAGACCATGAGCGCCTTCGGTGAGGCGATCGCCATGCAGGAGAAGATCGATCGCCTTTCCGCGGAGTTGGAAAAGCTCGACCCGCGTTCGTCTCCCTACGGCGAACTCCTCGAGGAAATCGGCGAGTTGGAGCTGCGACTGGATTCCGTCGATCCCGCCCGCATGAAACCCAAGGTGGAGTCCGTTCTCCAAGGCCTGGGCTTCTCGAAGTCCGACTTCGAGCGCGACTGCGGCCACTTCTCCGGCGGCTGGCAGATGCGTATCGCCATGGCCAAGCTCTTCCTCCAGGAGCCCGAAGTCCTGCTGCTGGACGAACCGACGAACCACCTCGACATCGGCACCCAGCGCTGGGTCGAGCAGTATCTCTACGCCTACCCTGGCGCGATCATCCTGATTTCCCACGATTTGGCGCTGCTCGATGGGCTGTGCACCCGCACGCTGGCCTTCCACCACGGCCGTTGCGAGGAGTATGCCGGCAACTACTCCTACTATCAGACCGAGTCGGTACTTCGTAAGGAGATCCAGCTCAAGCGATACACCGCACAGCAGCGGGAAATCGCCGAGGTCCAGCGCTTCATTGATCGCTTCCGCGCCTCCGCCAATAAGGCGACACTGGTCCAGTCCCGCATCAAGATGCTGGAAAAAATCGAGCGCATCCCCGCACCGGAAGCCGAGGACGCGGTGATGAACTTCAAGTTCCCGCCGCCACCAAACAGCGGCAATCTCACCGCGAAGCTTGAGAAGGTTTCGAAGGCCTATGGCTCGCTGCAGGTCTTCAAGAACTTCGACTTCGAAGTGAACCGCGGCGAACGCATCGCCATCGTCGGACCAAACGGCGCGGGCAAGTCCACCTTCTGCCGCATCATCACCGGCCAGGAACAACCGGACAGCGGCGAGCACGCCTTCGGCATGCGCGTGGCGACTTCGTTCTTCTCGCAAAACCACGCCGACGAACTCGATCCCAACAAAACGGTCCTCGAAACCGTCGAGGAAGCCGCATCGCGTGAGTCCGCTCCATATTGCCGGAATCTGTTAGGCTGCTTCCTCTTCCGCGGGGACGATGTCTTCAAGAAAGTCGGCGTGCTCTCCGGTGGTGAACGCTCGCGCGTCGCACTTACCCGCATGCTCGTGGCTCCGGCCAACTTCCTCATCCTCGACGAACCGACGAACCACCTCGACATGCAATCGCAGGAGGTGCTCCAGCGCGCGCTCGCCGACTATGCCGGCACCGTGATGATCGTCTCCCACAATCGCGCCTTCATGGACCCCGTGGTTCACAAGACCCTCGAGTTCCGCCCCGGCGAGGACCCGCGCCTCTTCCAAGGCAACATCACCTACTACTTGGAGAAGACCGCCGACGAAAAGTCCGGCCCGAGCCTCTCCACTCGCGCCGCTACGACGGAAACGAAACAGCCCGCCGCCGGCCAGGCTCCCGCCACGCTTTCCCGCAAGGACCAGAAGCGCATCGAAGCCGAGCAACGCCAGCTCCGCAACCAGGTGCTCAAGCCGCTCGAAGAAGAACTCGTCGTCTTGGAAAAGCGCATCTCCGACCTCGAAACCGCACAGGCCAACGCCACCGCGGACCTCTCCAAGCCGGAAGTCGTCGCCTCCCCCGCCAAGTTCCGCCTCGTCAGCAACACCATCGAGCAAGTCACCACGAAGCTCGAAGCCTCCATCTCCCGCTGGGAAGCCCTGACCGAAGAGATCGAGTCAGTGAAAGCAAAGCTAGTGTGACAAAGCCGACGTGGTCCGCACGCGCCGCGTGCGGTTCACCAGTCAAGGAAGCTATCGGCGGGCGAACGACCTCGAGCGACATGCATAGGGACGCCCCCAACGAATAGGACGCCCCCAACGACTAGCCTCTCTTCAGCCCCAACGGGGCGCAATCCCTCAGCCCAGCCCATTGGGCTGGGTTTTGAATTGCAGAGACTCCGAAGGGCTGAAGGCCCGGCACATTGGGAGAGGATGGAACCCATTCTCGCCGTCCGCTACATTCTGGCACCAATTTCCCGTTTCCCTCCCCCGCTCCCCGTGCTTGTTTGCTAACAAGCCCATGAAATTGAAGTTCTGCGGTGCCGCCGGCACCACCACCGGTTCGCAGCATCTGCTGGAAGTCAACGGCACCCGCATCCTCCTCGATTGCGGCCTCTACCAAGGCCATCGCGAGGAAAGCTACGACGTGAACTGCAAGTTCCCCCACTTCGATCCAAAGGAGATCGACGTCGTCATCCTCTCCCACGCCCACATCGACCACAGCGGCAATCTCCCCAATCTCTGCAAGCAGGGCTTCAGCGGAAACATCTACACCACCTTCGCCACCCGCGACCTCTGCCAAGTCATGCTCGCGGACAGCGCCCACATCCAAGAGCAGGACACCGAGTGGCTGAACAAGGACCGCGCCAAGGACGGTCTGCCACCCGTGAAGCCGCTCTACATGCAGGAGGACGCCGAGCGCTGCCTGCGCCAGTTCGTAACCCTCGGCTACGAACGCCCGATGCCCGTCGCTGAAGGCGTCACCGTAACCTTCTACGACGCCGGCCACATTCTCGGCGCCGCCCAAGTCTTGTTAGAGATCATCGACAAGGAAGACGGCGGAAAGAAGAAGCGCTTCCTCTTCTCCGGCGACATCGGCCGCGGCGGCAATGAAATCCTCCGTGACCCGGTCGTCGTTCGCGATGTCGACTTCGTCCTGATGGAAAGCACCTACGGCGGCCGCGAACACGAACTCCCCACCGGGGCAACCGATGAGTTCGGCAAGATCCTCGAAGCCGCCTTGAAAAGAGGCGGCAAGGTCATGATCCCGGCCTTCGCCGTCGAACGCACCCAGCAGCTCCTCTACATCCTCAACCAGCTCTTCCACTCCGGAAAAGTCAGGCAAGTCCCCGTCTATGTGGACAGCCCGCTCGCCGTGAATGCCACCGAGATCTTCCGCATCCATCCCGAGTGCTTCAACGAAACCGTCTATCGCTTCCTCTTCGAACAGCGCGACCCCTTCATCTTCGAAGGCCTGCACCTGCTCCGCTCGGTGAACGACTCGAAGAAGCTCAACGACGCCAATACCGCTCCCTGCATCATCATCTCCGCCTCCGGCATGTGCGAGGCGGGCCGCATCCGCCACCATCTCAAGAACGGCCTCGATGACCCGCGGAATACCGTCCTCTTCGTCGGCTACTGCGCCGACAATACCCTCGGCCGCGCCATCCGCGATGGCCGTCCGCAAGTGAACATCTTCGGCAAGCCGGTAAAGGTCCGCGCCGCCATCGAAACCATCGACTCCTTCTCCGGCCACGCCGATCACTCGGAGCTGCTCGATTGGTTCCACCGCATGACCGGCCCCAAGAAACGCGTCTGGCTCGTCCACGGCGAACCCGAGCGCGCCAATTCACTGCGCGAAGCACTCACCACGCAGCACGATGGTGCGGTCGACGTCGCCGTCCTCGGCGAAACCGTGGAGATCTAACACAGGCAGGAAACGCTCTCCACTACGGCAGGGAACGCTCTCCGAGCGGTCCGGCTTATGGCGGCCCGCTTCCTAACGCCAACTCCAAACATTCAATCGAAGCCGCTCCCACCCGGGTCTCGCGGCGAATCATCCGCCAAGACTCCTCAGCGCTTCTCCTTCTTCTTCTCGCTGCTGGCCACGGTCACACCGCGCATCCCGAAGAGCGAGGTCGCCTTGAGAATCGGCTTCGCCTTGTTGTCGTTGCTCGCCACCTGCGCATTGGCGCGCTTGCGATCACGCCCGCTGTCCGCGCTTGCAGACATCGGCGCATCGTTCACCAGCGTGCGTGCCGTGCTCACCGACGAACCGTCCGGACGCTTGAGCGCCGGCATCTTCACCGTCGAGGTATTCACTGCGGAACGCATGTCGTCGGTATCGGGATCGATGGCATAGCCATCCTTGAGATACTTCCCGTCGATCTTGGTGCGTCCCACCATCAGGCCGCTTCCCTCACGGAGGATCTGGCCGCCCTTTCCTACTTCGAGAAAGATCCGGTTGTTAGACGAGCCGGTATTGAGCAGCCCACCCACATTGATCTCGTTGCCAGCGGCAATCTCGATCCGGGGAGCACTGCTCGTTCCCATGTGCAGCACGAAGCCCTCGCCACTGGCCACCTTGAGATGGCGCCCAGACCCGCTCGTCTCCACGGTCACCGCACGTCCACCACCGATGCGAACCGCATCGGCCGCCTGGATCAGTCCGCTAGCCGGAATCCTTACAGTCGGCCCGGCCAGCACCACGCTGCCATTCGTCGCCGAGACGGTTCCGCTCACGGTCAGCGTCGAGCCCGAGCCCGCGGTCATCGTGAAGGTGCCACCGCTGTTGAAAGCCTGCGGGTCCACATTCATCGTCGCCAGCGTCACGTTGTTCGCCGTCACCGTGCCGGTCACCTTGAGATCTGCATTCGGAGAAAAGAACCCGACGTCGCCGTTGGAAGTCACGGTGCCGGCAATCTTGTTCGTCGACGTGCCATTGAGCATGTTCGTCACGCTGGTGCCGCCGATGAAGTCGAAGATCAGTTCATTCCCCGAGCCGAGGTTGAACTGACCCCAGTCGAGCACCGTATCACCGGTGATCGTGAAGACCAGACGGGTGCCGGTGGACGTGATCTCGCTTAGCCACGTCGCCGAACCGGGCGTGGACAAAACAGGTACCCCGACCGCTTGGCCGTGGGCAGATACGATGAGGAGGGCCGGTACAAGCCCGGCAAGGGGGAATAGGGAGAGTTTCATGTCGATGCGTTCGGTGGGACTGACGACCGCTCGTATGATTTTGAAATTAAACCCTACTTAGACGCTTGCAAAGCCTTCTTTTTTAGATTTTCCTACTGTCAGCTTCACCCCGATGTCCCCCGTTCACCCCCAACGGCACTTGGAAAAGTGCTGGGAAGCCTGCTGGCACCGCGCCCGCCGGCCGGTGGAAGGCGTCCTCGTCCCAGAGGATCAGGCCTCCAAGATCGCCGAGCAGGTCCTCCGCAATATCTGCCTCGACTACGAGGAACTCCCGCCCGAGGCCGAATTCACCGCCCGGGTCATTCAGGAAACCGCCGAGGCCACCCGCGATATCGTCGCCGGAATCCGCCGGAAACAAGCGGATCCCCAGCTTCACCACGATCCGGAGGATCGCCGCTACACCCAGAATCTCGATCTGGATCGGCTCCAGCGCGCTCACCCCGATCGCGGCTTCAGCGATCCCGAGTGGAATCGCCTGCCGGAAATCCTCCGCCCGCTTGCCCTCGCCACCCTCAGCCGCAAGGGCATTCAGGGAGCCGATGCCGAGGACGTCTTCAGCGATACTCTCGTGGAACTCATCCGCGAGCGCGAGGAAAGCCGCCGCGCCCCTATCCTCGATCCCACGGTCTTCGAGGAGATCATTCCCCTTCACTCCCGCATCGTCCAATACCGCGCCATCGACTGGTTCCGCCGCAAGAGCGCCCTCAAAAACCAGCCGAATGCCGGCGAGAGCTTCGACGCCCTCACCGGCGACACCGACCGCCCGATGCAGTTCGAGGATGCCTCGGACTCCACGCTCAGCTTCGATAAAATCTACGCCGAGTGCCGTGAGGCCCTCAGCTCGCTGGAGTGGCAGCTCGTCTACCACCTCTACGTCGCCCAGACCTCCACGGTCCAGGACCTCGTCACCAATGACGCCTTCTGCGCCAAGCTTGGCATCAAGGCCGGTGCCTCCGCCTCCACCCGCCGCCGCGTGATCGGCGAGCTCGTGGAGGAAGCCCTGGAAAAAATCAGGGAAAATTTAATATTTTGAAAATCGGGCCATCAACCTGCGATTGAAACCCCAGACGCCATGGACCCCAACCTTCTTCCAGAACGCCTCCTTCCGGCCCGCGACCTTCTCACTCGCAGCCTGGTGCTGCATCCGCAGGACTTGGCCCCGGCCATGCCCTCCGGCCTCGCCGCCGATCTTGCCGCCCGCTTCGCCCCGCGGATGGCCGAGTCCGCCCCGGTCAGAATTCCACTGACCGAACGCTTCCGCAACTGGCTGTCTTCGCCGAGCTTCGGCTTGGCCGCCGCAGCAGCCGTCGTCATCGGGGTCGCGATTCCCATGCTTTCGGCTCCCGATCCCTCAACGCCGGAAATCTTCCGCGGTGAAACGATGGCCTCCGTCAGCGACACCGTCCGCATCGCCTTCATCGGCGAGAATGCCGACGTCACCGCCGCGATCAAATCTTCCGGTAACTTCGAAGCCTTCGCCTTCGCCGCCGACGCCGCCTCCCTTCCCGGGCCAAAGGTGGTGATCGACTTCCGCACCGGAACCGTCAATTCGGTGAACTCCAGCGGCCAGACAATCCACTCGTCACGGCTCCCCATAGAAGCCAAGCAAACACCCGACGTGGTGGCCGACGCGATTTCCCGCCTCAGCGGCAAATGAGCTTGTGAAGACATGTGAATAGACAACAGGGTGCCGCATGCGATTTGCCGCCCTTGTCCCACTTCTCTTCTCCACCAGCTTCATCTTCGCACAGGAAACTCCCAAGGTGGAGGCGGATAATCCGTCTCCCGAGCAAGAGGAGGCTGCCTATCAGGCACACGTCCAGAAGTTGACTAAAGACCTCCACTACCAGGAAGGCTCTGCCGAGCTTCCGGGCGGTGCCGCACATCTGGACCTGCCGAAAGGTTACCGCTACCTCAATCCCGCGGATGCGAAAAAGGTCGTCGTGGACCTGTGGGGAAATCCTCCCGATTCCGCGACCAGGATCCTCGGCCTGGTCGTTCCAGCGGGTGAAGAAGTCGCTTCGGATGACTCGTGGGCGATTGTGCTTACCTTTAAGGAAGACGGTTATGTCTCCGACGAGGATGCCGACAAAATCAACTACGATGACCTGCTTTCCCAACTGAAGGAGGGCAGCAAGAAGTCCAGCGAGGCTCGCGTAGCCGCGGGCTATGGCTCCATGGAGCTCGTCGGATGGGCCGTGACCCCGCGCTACGACAAAAACAGCAAGGTGCTCTACTGGGCCAAGCGCTTTAAGACTTCGGACTCTGACGAAGACTCGCTGAACTACGATGTGCGCGTCCTCGGCCGCCGCGGCGTTCTTTCGCTCAATGGCATCGCCGGTATGAACCGCGTCAACGACATCGAAGCCGCCACCCCGGCCATCGTTTCGATGGTCAAGTTCAACGACGGCCACACTTACGCCGACTTCAATCCCAAGACCGACAAAAAATCCGACTACACCCTCGCCGGACTCGTCCTCGGCGGTGCCGTCGCCGCGAAGATCGCCGCCAAAGCCGGCCTCCTCGCGAAGCTCGGAACCATCCTGGTGGCCGGCAAGAAGCTCATCATCTTCGCAGTCGTCGGCATCGGCGCTTTCTTCAAGAAGCTCTTCGGCCGCAAGGGCGAAGCCTGATTCGCTGGAAGCGCGGGCAGCTGGCCCGCCGCTCTCTATCGACCGCGTAGCGGTCACGGACGGTAGCCGTGGACTTTCAGTCCACGGAAGAAAAGCGCACTCAATCCCTGTCGCGTAGCGACAGCGGAACCCCACCGCCTGAGCCTCACCGCTCCCTCACCTCCCCCGTCATCGGCACGAATCGCACCGGCAGGATCTCCTGCTGGTGCAGCTTCCCATGCCGCCTCTTCAGCAGCACCAGCTGCTGCGCCTTCCCCTCCGGCCCCACCGGAATGATCATCCGCCCGCCCTCCGCGAGCTGATGCACCAGCGGCTCCGGCACCGCATCCGGCGCGCACGTCACGATGATCGCATCGAAGGGCGCCTCTTCCCGCCATCCCCGATACCCATCGCCCATCCGCGCGGTGACATTCGTGTAACCCAGCCTCTTCAGCACCTCCGCCGCCCGTTCTCCGAGCGGCTCCACGATCTCGATCGTGAACACTTCCTTCGCCAGCCCGGAAAGCACCGCCGCCTGGTAGCCGGACCCCGTGCCCACCTCGAGCACCTTCTCCGTCCCCTTCAGCCCCAGCGCCTCCGTCATCAGCGCCACGATGTACGGCTGCGAAATCGTCTGCCCGTGCCCGATCGGCAGCGGACGATCGTCATAGGCCTCGTGCCTCTCCTCCTCCGGCACGAATTCGTGACGCGGCACCATCCGCATCACCTCCAGCACCCGCGGATCCTTCACCCCGCGCCGTTCGATTTGCTCGGCTACCATGGTGTCCCCTTTCGTGAGTCCGACTCATCTCAACTTACACCCTCAGGGAAAACGCCGCCACCGCTTCCTCGCTTGCCCCCCGCCGTCCCCTGCTTTTCCCTTCCGCCATGCCTCGCATCGCGCTGCTCCAGTCCCGCGGCTTCTCCACCAAAGCCGAAGCCTTCGATCACCACGAAGCCCTCATCCGCAAGGCCGCCCGGGAAGGTGCGAACATCGTCGTCACCCAGGAGCTCTTCCTCACCCCCTACTTCTGCATCGTCGAGGACCCCGCCCTCTTCGACCTCGCCGATCCACTCCCCGGCCCCGTCACCGATCGCCTCGGCGAAATCGCCCGCGACTGCGGCGTCGTCCTCATCTCCTCCCTCTTCGAGCACCGCGGCCCCGGCCTCTACCACAATACCGCCTCCATCCACGATGCCGATGGCTCCCTGATGGGCCTCTACCGCAAGAGCCACATCCCCCAGGACCCCGCCTTCGAGGAAAAATTCTACTTCACCCCCGGCGACACCGGCTGGCCCGTCTGGGACACCAGGTTCGGCAAGATCGGCGTCCTCATCTGCTGGGACCAGTGGTATCCCGAAGCCGCCCGCCTCATGGCCCTCGGCGGTGCCCAGCTCCTCGTCTACCCCACCGCCATCGGCTGGCTCCCCGCGGAAAAGCCCACCCTCGGCGAGGCCCAGCACTGCGCCTGGGAAACCGTCCAGCGCGGCCACGCCGTCGCCAATGGCTGCTACCTCGCCGCCGTCAACCGCACCGGCACCGAAGCCGACACCGAATTCTGGGGCCGCTCCTTCGTCGCCAATCCCTACGGCGAACTCGTTGCCAAAGCCTCCACCGCCCAGGAGGAAATCCTTTACCACGACCTCGACTTCACCGCCGTCGAAGACTTCCGCCGCATCTGGCCCTTCTTCCGCGACCGCCGCATCGACGCCTACTCCGACCTCACCAAGCGCTGGCGCTCTTAACGTGTCGATTGGTCTTCTGTCTTTGCTGAAAACTGGAAACTGAACACTAGCAAACTTCGATGCCTGCGAAGCTCACCTCCAGCGCCCCCGTCCTGTTAGTCCGCGACGTCGTCGCCGCCGCGAATCACTATCGCGACACCATGGGCTTCCACTACGAACGCTTCTGGGGCGAGCCCGCCAGCTTCGTCATCCTCCATCGCGATGGCATTTACCTCATGCTGAATCAAGCCGAGGACCCCGCCCACATCATCCCCCACTGGACCGTCGCCCACAACATGTGGAACGCCTACTTCTGGGTCGATGACGCCAATGCCCTCCACGCCGAGTTCGTCAAAAACGGCGCCAAGATCGACTACGGCCCCTGCGACCAACCCTACGGCTGCCGCGAATTCGGCATCCAGGACCTCGACGGCTATGACATCGGCTTCGGCCAAGTCGTCAAAGAATCGTAGGCGCGGCGGTGACACCGTGTGAATCAGATTGGCAACATCGCCCATCACACTCCATGCCCGACGACCATCCCGCATTCTTCGCCGGTGAGTATGCGCTCCTCGCCAGCGCCGCCGTGCTTGACGACCTTCAGGAACGCTTCGGAGCACATCCGATGACCCCACCGGAAATGTCGCGCCACGCCGGAAAGCGCGTCTGCATCAAAGGCGTCGGCATCTACCACTTCGGAACCATCCTCTATCAATTCGATGAGCCCGAAGGCCACTGGCTCGAAGAAGCCATCGTTGACTTGTCCCTCGCCGAGCCTTTCGACGAGAACATGCACCTTCCCGCCCATCTCATCTACGAAGCCACCACCGACAGCGACATGGGAGAACCGGGCTTGGTTTCCATCCGTCGCATCGAAGACCAGAAACTCTTCTGCTCCCTCCATCGCCTCAACGCCGGGCAAGAAGCTCAAAACATCAACGCCACCGCCCTTATTCGGTCGAAGATCGGCTTTGAGTCACGATACGGATTTCACGGCGAATACCCACGTCCCCCGCTCTTGAACCTTCGCGCCGCGCTCCCCGCCGACCAAGCCGCGCTCGCCGACCTCTACCTCCGCTCGCGCCGCGCCGCATTCACCTGGCGCAATCCCGAAGACTTCCAACTCGATGACTTCACTCGCGATACCGAAGGCGAACTCATCCACCTCGCCGAATACGAAGACGGCACCCTCCTCGGCTTCATCTCCCTCTGGGAAGCCGAGAACTTCATCCATCATCTCTTCGTCTGTCCCGATCACCTCCGCCAAGGCATCGGCCTGATCCTCCTCACCGATCTCCAACAACGCATCCCCGGCCCCTTCCGCCTCAAATGCCTCACCGCCAACCTCCCTGCCCTTGCCTTCTATCGCGACATAGGCTGGACCGAAGTCGATCAAGGAACCAGCGATGACGGCGAGTATCTCCTGCTGGAGTCTCCTCACTAGATCACTCCACGATCCGTCATGACGCGACTCCACAATTCCTACAACAATCTCGGATCATGGAAGCAAGTGCATGATCCCTCGTCCGGCGTCGTCCGCTTCCAATTCGATCGGAAGCCAGGCATCATCACCTCCATCCTCGTATTCGTCCTTTGCACCCTGGCCGCGATTGGACTCGCCAATCTCAGGAGCAACGCCGGCAACGATGGAGCCCGCGTCGCTGGAATCTGGCTCCTCGCCGCCACCGGCGTCTTCACATCCCTTGGCATCCTCGCTCATGGTCTATTCCAACGCCGGAAGGGCGACCTGCTGCGATATCGGCCGCAAGACGATTTCATGGAGTTCCCGCGAATGGGCCTGTCGATCGAGAATGCCAAGCAAAGGGTTTATTTCTCCTCCGAGCACTTCACGAACTCAAATGATCACTTCTTCGAGTTCAACCTCGTCCTCGACGGACAGCGAATGAAGTTTCTGAGCTCCATCGCCGCCAATGGTTTCCGCTCCATCGCCAGGCCCCTCGAAGCATTGGGCTTCGCCGTGAATCACCAGAAAATCAACATCCAGTGAAGCCGGCCGCATGATCTCGCGGCAGCTTGACTCAGGAGGATCGGAACTTATCAATTCCTTGATTCCTCTCCCCACACTCGATGTTCACATCACTTTGCAAGAAGTGTCAGTCCGCCCACGAAGTGCCGGACCACTACAACGGAAAATACATAAGGTGCGTTCAATGTGGCACCACCTTCGTCGCGCACCCCGGCCCTCCTCCCTCACCCCAAAAGCAGGAGCCCGCTCCTCCCGCAGCTGAGGCCGCAGAGTCCCCGCCAAAGCAACAAACACGGAAGCTCGCCACAACCGCGATCCTGGCAATCGCCGCCATCCTGGTGGGAGGCGGCCTGCTCTACGCGAACAAGCAAAGCGGCGGAGACCTCTCGGTAACTTCACTCGTCCAGACCACGCAGGAAATCGTCGAGCAGGGCTATGTTGCCGATCGAAGCTATGCGGAGGAAATACGATCCGTCATCTCGGACCAATCCACCGGAAACATCCGCGCGGACAGCGCGATCCAGCAATGCGCCAACGGCTCCTTCCGCCTCGGCGAGATGATCGCCATCGTCGCAAACCAGCTTGATAAAGACGGAAGTTCGAAATCGAGCATCTCCTCCACGCTCTCCCGCCGCAACATCAACGACATTTCATCCAAGAGCGCGGCTCAACAGACTGCCAACGGAATCTACCGCTGCGTGGAACTGTTGTGCATCGCCGCCCGGGAAGCAGACCGGAAATCCGAGCACACCGCTGCCATCCGCGAAATCGAATCCGACTTGGACCTCAAGGACATCTCCGCCAAGTCCGCTTATCAGCAGATCGCAAACGGAGGCTTCCGGATGGCAGAACTCGTCGCGCTCCTCAGCAACATCACAGCCCGCGACGACGATTCCGGAAGTGAAGTTCGGACCATCCTATCGGAAATGCGAACGTCCGACATCAGCTCGCGCAGCGCCATGCAACAGGCGGCGAACAGCCTGTATTCGAGCTGCAAGCTCATGGCAGTCTTCGCTAGGCAGATGGATCGGAACTCATCGAGAAGCAGCGAGATTTCCGAAAAGCTGGGCGATCTTCATTCAAACGACATTTCCGCAGACAGCGCCTACCAACAAATGGCGAATGGCTTCTACCGACTGACTGAACTGACCGCCATCGCCGCCGACGGCCTCAATCCTTAGGCGCGCACAGACATCATTCTAGATGGGTGGCTACGAATCCAAACTCAGCGACATCGCATACCTCTTCGGCGTCGCGACCGAAGCCGATCGAACAGCAGTCGCCAACATGGTCCGCGCATCAGTCAGAAAAGACGGCACCCGCGACCGCTTCTTCGAGCACGCCGGTCACGAACTCTCGCTCGAAGAGATTCACCAACGCACCCAAGCCGACCCGACGACCCAACGCAGCGTCTACAACATGTGGATGACCTACGCCCATTAGGCGTGCCGTCGCGTCGGCTTACAGCGGCGCCACACAATAGATAGCGGGGAACATCGGAAACTCCTCACCGCCGTTTTCCACAGAGCATTTGCAGTGAATCCTCCCTCGACCGCTAAAAACCCACGTTCCGCTCCATCGCCGCTAAGAGTAACGAGCACGTAATGCACGCCTTTCCGGCCAAATCCGCGGAGACACTTTTGGCTTCAAGCGGCATTGTATACGTCTCATGAAATCTACTTTATCTGCCATCCTGTATCTCCTCGTCACCCTGACTCTCCGATCCGAGGTCATGGTTGGCCCGAGCCTCGAATGGCTCGCTGATACATCCGCGAGCGTCGGCATTTACCGAGTCACCCAGACGCGCAAGGAATCGGATTCATCGTTTCAGCTTTCATTCAGCCTAGACGAGTCCCTGAAGGCCACCCCTCCTCAATCTGCAAGCTCACCATATTGGCTTGGTCTTCCGAAAGATCCCCAGCCGTCGAGTGTTGCGGAAGAAGACCGTTTCCTCATTTTCTTTAAGTCCGACGAGAAGGACGAGGCTAGGATAGCACATCTGATCAACCTATCGACGCCAAAATCCAGAAGCTTAATGTCGGTCGCGATCAACTGCAAGTTTGAGGTTCTTGCGGAGCAGGCTGCCATTCTCGCGGTCGTGCGCGGACGCATCAAGTCCCGCCCGACGACGACATCCACCAAGTGGCGGGAGTATCCGGCCTCCAGATTCGACGTAGAGGTTCCTAAAGCGTCGCCCGCTTTCATTGTGCTATGGTATGGCAGCGATTGCTACCTTCTTCTCCCCGAAGACCTCAAACCTGTGAACCTTAAAAAATGACACCAAGCATGAGCTTCAGCGGACATGGGGACCATCGCGGCTGAAATGGGCACGCCCCGTGGCCGCTATCGATGAACTGAAAAGCCCCTTACAAACCGTGATCGCAAGCCTCGCGCACGATCGCTCACTCATCGCCTTGTATCGGACGAGCTCCCCCAAAGCAAAAGGCCTACAGGAACACCCCACAGGCCTGTTAGATCCTGAACCCGCATCGAACAACGTTCAATCGAATCGGTGCCGCAGCTTCTCAATGACCCTCCTTCTTGACCGAAGCGAGAAGCGTCGCGATCAGCGGCCGGTTCTTTACCGAACCATCACCTTCTCCGTGAGCGCAGAGCATGAAGACCTTCCCCTCCACCGAGAAGAAATAGACGTCGGCATTGGAAGGATCGCCGTCATCGGCCTCCTCACCCGTGCCGGTGACCTGCTTGCCGGGAGCGCCTGCCACGGTGATCGGCTTGGTCTCCGTCACCTTGAACTTGGTCACATAGCCCTTGATCAGCTCCGCCGCCTGCTTCTCAGCTTCCTCCACCGAGGCCTGGCTGAGCGCCCAAACTTCAATGTGCACCCCGGACATCGGGATATCGATCGTGGTGCTGCCATCCTTGGAGGCAGAAGTCTTCCACTTCTCGCCAAGTTGCAGCGTGATGGAGGCCTTCTTGTCAGCCGACGGCACCGTCAAGGGAACCGTGGCATCAACGGCGTAAGCAGTACAGCAGAGTGCGGCAAAAACAGGAACAAGGAATGACGTTCGCATGATCGTGGTTGGATAGGTGGGTTCGGCAGGAAATCCCCCCGCCGTTCAACCTGGCAACACTCGCAAAGCCGGACGAAACCGCAAGCGCCCAGCATTCACTCACGACAGCCTGACGCAAGAGACCGCCAGAAACACCGGAAACTCCTTCACCGCCCGATTCTCCCCCTTCGCCCGCGGCCCCGGTTGCGAACGCCGGTGACTGAAAAGCTCCTCACAAACCGTGATCGCCAGCCCCGCCTGGCCAAACGCTGTTAGAACCTCACCCACCGGCCGGTGATAGAAAGTCGTCGTATCCCCACCCCCTTGCCCCGGATGCGTCACGATCGGAATCTCCTGCGGCACCCCATAACGATCCACCCGCCGGTACTGCAGCTTCCGCCCCTCATCCCAGCCCCAGTGCGCCTGCTGCGGGATGCGGAAACAAGGGTGCATGAAGATCGCCACAAAACGCCCACCCGGCTTCAGTGCCGCAGCCACCTGCCGCGCCATCGCCGGCAGATCCGGCACATCATGCACCGCCATGATACAGGCAGCTGCATCATTCGACCCATCCGCCCACGGACCGGGCGCACAAGCATCAGCCACCACCAGCTCCACACGCTTCTCATTCCGGAAGCGAGCGCTGGCGGATTCGATCAACCGCGGCGAAGCATCCACCCCCGTCACTCGACCCACCTTCGCCTCAAGCAACAGCGGAATCAGCACCCCTTGCCCGCAGCACAGATCCAGCACCTTCTCCCCAGCCTTCGGCGCAAGCAATCGCATCGCAGCCGGCAGGATGACGTTGCGATGATAGTCCGACCCCTTGTCGCCCACCAGCTTGTCGTACCATCCCGCCACCTGATCCCAGCCCTGCTCCTGCGCAGACTTGCGCGCGAAGGCAGGCTTCCCCTGCGGCTTGGGCCCCGATGAAAAACGCCCAGCACTCCCCTGCCCCTGATCCTCCCGTCGCGGCCCATGGCCACCTTGCCAGCTCTGCTTGCTCTTATATCCGGGGCGCTTTCGGGGTGGCTGAGGCATCGTGAAGCTGGGATCTTGAATCTAAAATCTACGATCTACAATCTGCGATCCTCAAAGCCCGCGACGCCCTTCAAGCGCGCGAGCAAGCGTGAGCGCATCGGCATGCTCCAGTCCACCACCCGCAGGCAAGCCCTGCGCGATCCGGGTAACGTGGCACTTCCCCTTCAGCAAGCTCGCCAGGTAGTTCGCCGTCGCCTCGCCTTCCACATCCGACCCAGGCGCCAGAATCACCTCGCTCACCTGCTCATGGTCGATCCGCCGCAGCAGCGACCCAATCCGCAAATCATCCGGCGTCACATTATCCAGCGGTGAAAGCTTCCCGCCCAGACAGTGATAGCGCCCCTTGAAAGCACCCGAGCGTTCCAGCGGCAGCACATCCGTCGCCTGCTCCACCACACAAAGCACCGAGTCCCGCGAAGGATCCGAACAAATCTCGCACTTCTCCTCAGTCGCAAAAAACCCACACACCGGGCAGGCCACCACCTCCTCCTTCGCCTTCTCCAGAGCCGACGCCAGCGCCACCGGATCCGCCTTCGCGCTCTGCAGTAGCCAGATCGCAATCCGCTCCGCACTTCGCGGCCCCACGCCCGGGAGCCTGCGGAGTTCATCCACCAGTTTGCCGACCGCCTCTGGATATTCGATGCGAGCCATGGAAAATCAGTCGATCGGTTCCTGATGGCGGTTCGCGTAAATCATCGCCCACAGGCCGCACCAGACCAGCGCCAGCAGCGGCATCGTCACCTCCGCCTGATACCCGGCCAGCGCCAGCACCGGCACCCACGCCAGGGTCAGCACCAGCGTCGTCGCCCACAGCACCGACCGCCGCCACGTCTTACGCGATGCCAGCATCCCGCCAGCCAGCCCCAGCACCATCGGCACCGCCCACATCCACGGAGCCCACCCGGGCAGCACCCGGAATTCCCCATTCAGCCCGCTGGTTTTCATCCAGGCCGTCACCAGCCCGTCCACCTTCTGCGAAAACCCCAGCAGCTCCAGCGCCGCAGCCAGCACCAGCGACATCCCGCCGATCGACATCAGCGCGGCAAGAGGGTGAGCAGGCGGTTTCGTCGCGGCGGCGGGCATCGGGTGGGAGGAGATTAGGGAGAGCGAACCAAAAAGCTCAATCCATTAACCCAAGACCGCCAGCAAACGCTCAAGATGCTCATCCGGCGACACCTTCTCCAGCACCGCCTCGATCGCCCCATCCACCCCGATCACAAACGTACTCCGCTCCGTCCCCATGAAAGTCTTCCCATACATCGACTTCTCCACCCACACCCCGTAGGCATTCACAATCGACTGATCCTCATCGGCGATCAGCGGATACGGCAGCTCATACTTGGTAATGAACTTCCGGTGACTTTTCACCGGATCGATGCTCACCCCGAAGATCCGCGCCTTCGCCTTCACCTCGCCCCAGCCATCCCGCAGCGCACACGCCTGCTTCGTACAGCCCGGGGTATCGTCTTTCGGGTAAAAAACCAGTACCACCCGCTCCCCCCGGAGTTCCGAAAGTGTCACAGAGGCGTCCTCCCCATACCCTTCGCCGGTGACAGGAGCAGTGAAATCCGGGGCAGCAGAACCAATGGCAGGCTTCATGGCGGCCAAAATGCACCCCTCGCCGCCCGGCGCAAGGCCCGGAAATCAGGCGAAAATCCCGAAGTCCCGGATTGACAAGGCCCCGCCGCCAAATCAGCTTCCGCGCCCCGACTTTTAGGAAAACCAGATTCAAATCGAATGAGCGATCGTAGCATGCGTGGAGTGACAGTGAAAAAGGGCGAGCCGGTTGACCGTGCCCTGAAGCGCCTGAAGACCAAACTTGATACCGAAGGTATCCTCGAGGAAATGCGCCGCCGCCGTTCCTTCGAATCCGTCGCCGCCCGCAAGATCCGCAAGGCCCGCACCGCTCCGAAGCGCCACAAGGTGCGCTGGCGCTACACCAGCCCGGCCCAAGCCGCCAAGGCCGAAGAAGCCGCCGCTGCCGCCGCCGCCAACGCGTAAAAACTTTCCGTTTTCCTAAGTCAATCAGGACGGACGCCTCACAAAGGCGTCCGTTTTGCTTTTATGGCATCAGACAGATTCCGGGCTATGCCCCCGCCTCCGGCTTCTTCGCAGCCGCGGCAGCCTCCCTCTCGTCCATTCGCTGGCGGGCCTTGGCTTCCAAGCCACGAAACCACCGGGGCACTTCGTCATCGGAAATCAGCTCCCACGGCCACTCCTTTCCGCCCCACGTCCAGTAGATAATCTCCCCCTCCATTCGATAGGTGAATTCCCTCCACTCGGAGTCCGAGCTGAGCCGGATCCTCACGCGACCTGGCTCCATTTCCTCGTAAGCATGCACTATCGGCGCATATCGGAGAGGATCCGGCTGCGCCGGCGCGACATCGACGATCCGGCCACATTCGGGAAAGATCTCCATGTATTCCGGTATGCCCGGAAACCCAGGACTATCCCTGCGCCAGATGCTGTGGCTCAGCGCCATGATCCACTATCGACTCCCAAGACCTGAAAGCCGAGAGCGGTTTTTCTAATCAGCCAGCGCCACATACTCGCTCTCCCGCAGCACCACCGGCTTCTGCTTCCGCAGCAGCAGCCACCATTCCCGGACGCTGCCGAAAACGATCACCGCCACGAAGACCAGGAACAGCCCCGTGATCGCCACATCCACCCTCAAATTCGTCAGCGAGGTCTGCGCCTTCTTCAGCGCCTCACCGCTCAGCCCTCCAGCGATCGCCGTCTCAAGCTTCGCAATCGCCGGCAAGAACCCCGCCGCCTTCGGCGACCAGATCTTCATGATCCCCGCGCTGAAGGTCACCACCGTCAGGAACACCAGCGGCACCGCCGTGCACCACACATAGCGCACCTTCCCCATCTTGATCAGGATCGTCGTCCCCAGACAGAAAGCGATCACCGCCAGCAGCTGGTTCGCGATCCCGAAGATCGGCCACAAGCTCTTCGCAATCCCCTCGGGATCGATCGCCCCCTGATACAGGAAGTAGCCCCAAGCCGCCACCAGCAGAAACGTGGCAGTCACATTCCCCGCCCACGACCCTGTATCCCGCAGCTTCGGCACCAGCTGCCCTAACAAATCCTGCAGGATAAACCTCCCCACCCGCGTCCCCGCATCCAGCGTCGTCAGGATGAAGAGCGCCTCGAACATGATCGCGAAGTGATACCACAGCGACAGCGCCGTCTTCCCCGGGATCACCTTCGCAAACATGTGCGCCATCCCCACCGCGAACGTCGGCGCACCGCCCACCTTCCCGATGATGTGCGGCTCGCCCAGATCATGAGCCAGCTCCTCCATCTCCACCCGCGTCACCGCATACTCCGGCCCATACGAATTGATCTTCACCATCTGCGCTTCGACCGCCGCCACATTGTTCGGATCCACCGGCGAGTTGATCGCGAAATACTGCCCCGGCTGCAGCGCACACGCCGCGATGATCGCCATCAGCGCCACCAGCATCTCCACCACCATCGCGCCATAGCCCACCAGCCGGATATCCTTCTCCCGCGCCAGCAGCTTCGGCGTCGTCCCCGACGAAATCAGCGCGTGGAATCCACTCACCGCACCACAAGCGATCGTGATGCATACGAACGGAAACACCGGTGCCGCCACCACGAACCCACTGCCATCGATGAATGGCGTCACCGCCGGCATGTGCAGCGGCGGATGCAGCACCACGATGAACACCGCCAGGATCGCCACCGTCCCCAGCTTCATGAAGGTGCTCAGATAATCCCGCGGCGCCAGCAGCAGCCACACCGGCAGCACGCTCGCCGCGAAGCCATAGATCATGATCGCCCACGCCAGATCCGTCTTCTTCAGCGTCAGCATCGTCTTCATCTCCGGCGTCAGGTATTGCCCGCCCGCCACCGCGGCCAAGAGCCCCACCACCCCGAAGACGGACGCGGCCGTCACCCCCACCTTCCCGCTCTTGATCGCCACCCCCATCACCATCGCCAGCGGAATCGTCGCCGCGATCGTGAACAAACCCCACGGACTCTCAGCCAGCGCGTTCACCACCACCAGCCCCAGCACCGCGAGCAGGATCGTCATGATCGCGATCAAGCTGATCATCGCCACCACCCCGATCACCGGATTCAGCTCCTCCTTCAGCATCTGCCCCAGCGACTTCCCCTGCCGCCGCATCGAGGCGAACAGCACCACCGCATCATGAATGCCACCACCCAAGGTGGCCCCAACGAGAATCCAAAGCGTCCCCGGCAAATACCCAAACTGCGCCGCCAGCACCGGCCCCACCAGCGGCCCCGGCCCCGCAATCGCCGCGAAGTGATGCCCGAATACCACCCACTTCGGCGTCGGCACGAAATCCTTCCCGTCATTGCAAGTCACCGCCGCCGGTGCCCGCCGGTCATCGACAGTCAGCACCTTCGCCACCAGCCACGCCGAGTAAAACCGATACGACACCGCAAACGTGCAAACCCCAGCCACCACCAGCCACAGCGCATTCACCGGCTCCCCCCGCTGGAACGCCGCCACGCCGACAGCAACAGCTCCGAGCAAAGCGATGGCAATCCAGAGAAGAGCGCGAAGAAAGGGTTTCATAACTGACCAATGTCGTGACCCGGTCCTTGGGTGACCAAAATCAACGTAGCCACAGTTTCCCTAAACTCCGCCCCACTGGAAATCAGAAACAGTGGCCCCCCTCGAAAGTGGGCCCCCTCTCCGATTACCCAAAGTAGTCCGCACTCTCCGAGTGCGGAACCGAAGCAGTTCTCGCGGCGACCGGAGACCTCGTCCCGGCGCTCCCAGTCTCAGTGACTCCGCGCCTCCAGCATCTCGAACACCGGCGCCGGCACATACCGCCGCACCTGATCTTCCCAACCCACCGGCCCGATCAATCCCTTCACCATGCTCGATGACACCTCCGCGATGTCCCGCGGCGGCATCAGGAAGCTCGTCGTGATGTGCGGCGCCAGGTCCGCATTGATGTGCCGCATCACCCGCTCGTACTCGTAGTCATCCGGCCCCCGGATCCCGCGCAGGATGAACCGCGCGTCCATTTCCTTCGCATAATCCACCAGATACCGGTTGTGGAAATGCGAGATCGTCAGCCGCTCGCACGAAGGCACCGAGGCCCGCAGCAGCTCCAGCCGCTCCTCCACGCTGAAAGTGTAGCTCTTCGAAGGATTGCTGCCGATCGCCACGATCAGCCGGTCGAATAATTCCAGCCCGCGCTGGATCATCCAGACGTGGCCATTCGTCGGCGGGTCGAAGGACCCGGCATACACCGCGGTGCGCATGCGCGGAGCGTGGAACCCCGGGCGAAAAGTTCCAAGTGCCAAGAAAGGCAGCACACGTTAGTCTCGCCCCGTGATCCGGCGACTGACTCTGGCCCTCCTGACCCTCGCGAGCGCGGCCCTCGCCGAGCCTCTCACCCTCCGCGCCGTCGCGGCGAACCTCACCTCGGACCAGCAGCAGTCCTACTCCGTGGACAATGGCAACCACAGCAATCCCGAGGGAGCCGGCGCCCGCATCCTGAAAGCCCTCAAGCCGGACGTGGTGATGATCCAGGAATTCAACACCACCATGCCCGTCCGCCAATGGGTCAATGACACCTTCGGCAAGGACTTCAATTTCTTCCAGGAAGAGACCAAGGGTATCCCGAATGGCATCATCAGCCGCTACCCCATCGCCGCCTCCGGCCATTGGGACGATCCCGTCCTCGACAATCGCGAGTTCACCTGGGCTCGCATCCGCCTCCCCGGCGACCGCGACCTGTGGGTCATCAGCGTCCACCTCCACTCGAAGAACGCCACCTCGCGAGCCACCCAAGTCACTGCCCTGTTGGAAGCCGTGCAGAAGAATGTCCCCGCCGACGCCCTGCTTCTGTTAGGCGGCGACTTCAATACCCGCACTCCCGGCGAGCCCTGCTTCCCCCTCCTCGCGAAGTCCTTCGTCGTCCCCGCCAAGCCACCGCACGATGGCCTCGGCAACACCTCCACCAACGCCCCGCGCAACCGCCCCTACGACTGGGTCCTCGCCAGCCCCACCCTCGACAAGCACGAGATCCCCGTCGCCCTGGCCGGCCAGGAGTTCGACGGCGGCCTCGTCTTCGACACCCGCATCTTCGAACCCCTCGCGAAAGTCCCGCCCGTTCAGGAAGGCGACAGCGCCCTCAAGATGATGCAGCACATGGCCATCGTCCGGGACTTCCGTTTCCCCTGATCCATCACTCAATCTCGCGCACCCGGTAGAGACGCATCGGCACGTCTTTCGGCGAGCTCTCGGTGTAAGGGCTGCCGCAGTCCACCCACCGTACAATGCTGCCAGCCGCGCAGGTCGGCGAGCTGGCCTTCCAGATCTTCCCATCGGAAGAATACTCGACCTGATAAAACCGTCCGGGCACCGCGCGGAAAGTGAGCGCGAAATCTCCATCGGCAGTCCGCTCACACTTCTCGACCGCGAACTCTGGGGCCAGCGCCGCTCCCGAAACGAGGGCAGCTTTCCTCGTGCTGTTCAGGATCACCTCGGTCGTCAGCGCCGGGAAAACCACCGCCGACGTTCCCTTGGAAATCTCATACTCCAGCACGAAGTCGAACTTGCCCAATGGACCAAGCGGTCGATGGACCTCGATCACCACCGAGCCATCTTCCAGAACCTCACTCGCGTTTCTCACGACCACCCCTTCAGGCAAGCCGCGCACGATCACCCGGAAACCATCCACCGTAGCGATCTTCACCGGATTGAGGATGCGCAGCTTCTGCTCCCGCAGCCCCGTCTTGCGGTTCAGCGTCGTCCGCGTGTTCAGCACCTTCGTCACCAAGGGATTCAGGACCCGCGCCGCCAACGGCACCCGGAACACCGGCTCATCGGCATCGTCGGAGTAGACTTCCAGATACCCGGTCAAGTCCCCCGCGATCGATTGGTCGGGGCCTACACGGATCTCCCGGCTCTCTCCGGGAGCAAACGTATAAGCCTGCGCGTCATCGACAGTGAATCCAGCGCTTGCCGCGATGCGGCTCACCACCAGATTCCTGTTTCCTTCGTTGGAAATCGCGAAGCTCCGCCGCACCGGATCAGCCCCCTGATAGCCTTCGACAAAAGTCACCGGCTCGGCCCGATCATTCGGCAACTCCACGTCTCCCAAATGCATCGCGATATCCGGCCCGACCACTGCTGCGGCCAGCGGGAAATCGAACGAGGCCTCGTCCGCATCATCGGTCGAGATGACGGCGGTTCCGCTGAGGCTTCCCAACGCCGTGGTATCCGCTTGCACGGTGAGCGCAAGGTAAGTCGAGGTGCCAACCTTTGCCGGAAGAACCGGCGGATTGATCAGCGTGAAGCCCGGTGGAAGCTGGATATCCGTCACCGTCAGCTTTGCGCTTCCGCTGTTGTAAATCTGCAGGGTCTTGGTTGCCGCGCTTCCCTGGCCGATTTCACCGTAGTCCACCGGCGAAGTCTGGCCATCTGTTAGGACAAGCAAGCCGCCTTGGGAGTTGAGTTCCCTGACTGAGACTTCAGGGACGAGTGAATAGCTCGTCTGCCTTGCTGCCAATCCGGAAGACCCGTTTTGGAGACCGCTCGATGACCGCCCCAGAAGCCTGAGCATTCCCGAAACCGGCAGGTCCAGGCCTGTGGCGAGCCAGCCCCCGCTTGTAGGACTCGCCTTTCCAGCCGGCAGCCACGTCACGCCGCCATCGGTCGAAGTTTCAAGAGTCAGTAGGTCACACTGCGGAATCGCGCCAAAAGGGGACCAGCTGACCACATCCTGCCGGATGGTCAGACGATCAAACGCCTCGCTGTTACGCAGCCGGGCAATGCGGTTCCGCGCTACCCCGTTCACTTGCGTGAAGTTCCCGGTGATGATGATCCTCCCATCCATCTGGAGGGCTAATCCGGTCACACCCTCCGCGGTAGCCTTGAAAGAAGAGTCATTCGTGCCATCTGACAGAAGCCTGACCAGTCCGTTGTTGGCCACGCCATTCACGCCGGTGAAATCGCCGGCGACGATGATCTTCCCATCCGCTTGAACGGCAAGCGATGTGACCCTCGGTGCTTTCGTCGCATGCGTGAATATCGGCCTGAAGCTGGTGTTGAGAACACCCGTGCTGGAAAAACTCGCGAGGCACGTCGCGATCACCTTCCCGTCCAATGTCTGGCTGAATGATCCACCCGCATAAAACGATCCGTCAGTACCACGCCTTGCCAAACACAAGATGGCGGAATCAGTGCCAACCGTGATCGCCGGAGCGAACACACTATCAAAAGTTCCTTGCGAACTGATCTTCGCCACATGATTCCGGCTCTTGCTATTGATCTGGACAAAACTCCCTCCCAGCAGGGTGCTCCGATCCGCTCTCGGCAAGAGAGTGAGCACTGCTCTTGTATCACTCACTTCTATAAGCGGATGGCTTTTAATGACGCCATCCATTCCAACGACCGCGAATCCCGCGCACTTGGTGTTGTTCAACGCGTGAAAACCTCCCGTCACCAGTAGATTGCCGTCGGCATCCAATGCCATGCTTTGAATCCCCGTCGCCGACGCATCAATCGTCTTCCATGTTTGGTCCGAAGTACCGTTTGCCAAAAAACGGTAGACCGTCGTCTGGGAACTCTTCACCGGATCCGCCACCAGCACGTTGCCGTCTGCCAGAACGACGCAGGACGCAGGAGCCCCGGCGGTCTTGTAATCCCAGCTCGGGTCCTTGCTACCGCTCGTGAGCAAACGGGCGATCCGGTTGGTTTCCACACCGCCCACGCTCGTGAACGAGCCGCCGATGAAGATCTTGCCATCCGCCGTCAGGGCCAAGGCTTTGATCTCGTCGTTGACGTTCGGATTGAAAGTCG
Organism: Luteolibacter sp. Y139; assembly: GCF_038066715.1. Taxonomy (NCBI): domain Bacteria; kingdom Pseudomonadati; phylum Verrucomicrobiota; class Verrucomicrobiia; order Verrucomicrobiales; family Verrucomicrobiaceae; genus Neoluteolibacter; species Neoluteolibacter soli. Next base: position 184,308 of record NZ_JBBUKT010000013.1, read on the forward strand.
TGTCCAGCTCGCCCGCCGCCCACAAACCGGGGGTCAGGCAAAGGGTCACGAGCGCGATGGAGGATAGGGTTTTCATGACGCTTCAATAGGGGGGATGGAATTGCTCACTCTGCGATCACTCGCCCGCTGTCTCCAGTATCGCCTCCGCGGTGATCCGCGGAACGAGACGGGCCGGCGTCTTTTTGGGGAAGGAATATTCCAGCTTGAGATCCATGTTGCCGAATGCGCCCAGAGCTTGATCCACCACGATCACATAGCTTCCATCGGGAAGCAGCTCGCTGTTGGCGTTCCGGATCTCAACTCCCTGCGGAAGCCCACTAACAATCACGCGGAAGCTCGTGTAGGTGATGCCCGCCGCATTCCTCACGCGAATGACCTGTTCGCGCAGCCCCGTCTTGCGATTCAGCACGGTCTGCGGCTTCAGCAGGATCGTGCGCAGCGGAGTCAGCGCCTCGGATTTCAGGGAAGTGACGAACTCGCTCTCATCGATATCGTCGCTCGGGATCACCAGTTCCCCAGTCCACACTCCAGCCCGCGAAAGATCACTCGTGACCTCGATCGTGGCTTGATCGCCAGGAGCCAGCTGACTCGCGGAAAGCGCCCCGGCAATGAAGCCCTGGGGTACGACGGGCTCCCCAAGCCTCAGCCAATCATTGCCGCGATTCGTGATCGTGAAAGTGCGGCGAAGGGGCGGCACCCCTTGGATCTGTCCGCCAAAGTTGATCTCATCACCGCTACCGCTGATGAGGGAATTCTCACCCTCCGCGACATCGATTTCTCCTTCGAGGAAGACCTGGCGAATCGACTGCACCAGACCGCCGGCGTCCCCACCACCGGACGAAGGCACACGACCCTCCGCTCGAATCCAAACCGGCGTCTTGGACGGCAGACTGTACTTTTCCCACTCCCATCGCCCATGGACCCAGCGCCCCTCGCTCGCGGTCCCATAGGTCGTCCCATTGGTGGATGAGGAGAACCAAACGCGCTCGACTTCCGGAGCGCTACCCGAGCGCTGCCACGCGATCCTCGACCAGCTTTCCCCGGCACCAAGCCCGAGCTCTTGGGAAGCAGGCACCACGGTGGAAAGCCGCGCCAATCCAAGGCGGGATCCCTTCGTGGAAGTGAATCCACCCCAGAAGAGGAACTTGCCATCAGTTTGCACCAGCCCCGCACGCCCCAGGCCGGGCGGGCTCAAGGCAGTCACCGGCACATTGTTCCTGGAACGGAAGTCAGGACCCACGTGGACAAATCCATCCGGCGTCGACCAACCCGAACCCCCACTGCGATAGGTGGTAAATGCGCCCAGCACCAGCATGCTGCCATCTGCTTGCACGCTCACGCTGCGCACCTCTCCATTGAAGGAAGGGCTGAAGGACTCGGGTTTTCCGTTGAGCCCGAGCCGGACCATATTCGCCTCGCCGCCCAGAGGCCTCAGACCCCAGACCAATGTTTTGCCATCAGGAAGACGGCACAGTCCGTTCACTTTCCCTCCGTTCTCCGACTGATAGCTGGCCACGATATTGCCTTTGACGTCGTAGCGTCTCAAAAACGCTCGGGCGGGTGTTTCGCCCACCGCCGGGATGCCCCCGCCAATTGTCAGCTCCCCGCTCGGCGAAGTCAGAAACTCGGTCGGAGCCCCCTCCAGCACTGGAATGGAGTTCTGGTCGGAGCCTCCGGTGCTGCTCACCCGGCCAATCATCGACCTTGGCACTTGGTTGATGTGGGTGAAGTTCCCTCCCAGCAGGAGCCGGTCGTTCGCTTGGTCCGCGATGGCGTTCACCACCAGGGGTGCCGGCCCGGAGAAAGATGTCTTGAAGCTCTGGTCCAGCAGACCGCTCGACTGCAGCCGGACAATCCCCGGATGTGAGCTTGATTCCATGTATCCAAAAACAAACAGCCTCTGGTCACGCAGCACCTGGATCCCTGTAAGGCCGGTTCCAAGCGACGGATTCTTGAAGGTCGTATCGAGGACAACATTCGAGTCGGTCCTGACCAAGGGAGGGACGGTAGAAGCGCCTAACCGGGTGAACGGCCCCGTGAAAAGCAGCTTCTCGTCCGGCAGTTGCACCGCGGTGGCGATGCTCCCCGTCACTCCGGTTCTCGAACCCACCGAGGTGTCCGCGCGCATGTTGCTGTCCAGCCGTGCCAACCCATAGCTGGGTCGATTGTCCGCTACGTCAAACGAGCCACCCACCAGGATTCGCCCGTCACTTTGCGGCATGCAGCAAGTCACCTCACCGGTGATAAAAGGATCAGTCTTTTCAACCTGCAGCTCGGCGGAAAGGCGGAGGAAAACTCCATTTTTCGAGCTCGCAAGGGACCCGAAGCGACCTCCTGCCAGAACCCTCCCATCCGCCTGGATACTGATCGTGCTCACGCGCTCGTCGAGGCCTTCCAAGGTTTGGGTGAAGTCTCCCTGCCGGTTCAAGCGGGCAAGCTTCGCCGCCGGATGCGCCGAGACATTCAGGAAATCCCCGCCGATCACGATATGGCTGCTGGCTTGCACGCCGATCGCATGCACCTCCCCATCCGCCGATCCGAGGAAGCGGGTATCGAGCACTCCGCTGGGGTAAAGCCGCGCCAGATTCGCCACCGCCTGCTTCCCGGCCATGTCGAAAAGTCCGCCCAGCACGATCTTCCCATCGGGTTGCCGGGCCATCGCGTTCACCGCGACGCCTTCCTCCCCTTCCAGTTTGGCATCGAACGCAGGATCCACCTCCCCGTTCATCAAAAGCCTCACCACTCCGGCCCTTCGCTGGCCGTTGACGCGGATGAAATTGCCGCCGACCAGCACGCCATCACCATCAGCCAAAAGGCATCGCACCTCTCCGTCGAACTTGGGCGCGAATTCGAAGTCCAGCCGGGCACCATCGCTTTCCACCACTCGGGCCAAGCCAGCCCGCACCTCGCCGGAGACCTCGGTGAATGCCCCACCGATCAGCAGCGAATTATCCGCACCAGGCAACAGGCAAAGAACCGCCCCGTTTGTCTCGATAACCGGTCCTTTCGCCGTGACTCCGTCCCATTGAAGACACGCAAGATTCTGGACCGCGGTCGTGTTCACTTGTGTGATTTGACCGCCGATCCACAACTTTCCGTTCGGCGTGGCGGTCACGCATCGGACCGCCCCCGTCACCTTGGGAAGAAACCCATCCTCCGTGGTTTGAGCCGAAGAATGCATTCCCGTCACGATCAGCAGTGCGGGGAGGAGGGGACAAAAGGAACGCAATGCGGTTCTCATGTAACCACAAAGTATTCTCAAAACGCTTTTGGCAAGCGTGAAGATGAATATTAGGCATTTTTGTCCGACAACTTAATGAAAATGAATCGTCCCCTGATTCAGCACGGACAGATTCTCCCACGACAGAGAAGTCGCCAGAACTCGATCGAGATAGCGTTTCGAGGTGGCGATCGAGTCATGCAGATCCCCGCCCAGCGCCAGATTCGCCGCGATCGCAGCGGACAAGGTGCAGCCGGTTCCATGGGACGCCGCACCATCGATCCGCGGCGAGCGGAACCACGTCGGCAGATCATTCTCTACCAGCAGGTCGGCGCACACCGGTCCACCGAGGTGCCCCCCTTTCAGCAGCACCGCACACCCATGCCGGGCAGACAGCTCGTGCGCCGCGCGTTCCATCGTCTGCTCGTCGCGTGCCGAGGCACCCCACAAAACCTCCGCCTCATCCAGATTCGGCGTGATCACCGTCGCCAGCGGGAACAGCCGCTCCTTGTAGGCCGCGATCGCATTCTCCTCCAGCAGCGGATCGCCGGTGGACGCGATCATCACCGGATCGATCACCAGCGGGATCCCCCGATACTGCTCCAGGATCTCGGTGATCGCCACGATGTGGGCCTTCGAAAACAGCATCCCCGTCTTGATGGCTGCGATCGGGAAAGCTTCGAGCAGCACCCGGAGCTGATCCTGCAGGATCGCTGGCGGCACCGCATGGACCGAGCGCACCACCTTTGGCGTCTCCGCTACCACACAAGTGACCGCCGTCAGGCCGAAGACGCTGAAATATTGGAAAGTCTTCAGGTCTGCCTGCAAGCCGGCACCGGCGGAGCAATCGGAACCGGCAATCGTCAGGGTGACGGGTGGGGAAGCATGCATACCCGGATGTTAGGGAACTCCGCGCCAAAGGTCAAAGCAGGCCAATCGGACATCGACAGGAGCGGAGGATTTCGCATCCCATGTCTCCAGTCATGGACGAAGATTCACCCTATCAGACACCCCTCAGCTCTGCCCCGCCCGCACTGCCCCAGGGCCCGCAGCCCCAGGTGGTGAAGGTTTTCGGCATCCTCCACATCGTGCTCGGCGGTCTCGGCATCCTTTTTGGCATCTGGGGGCTCTTCTCCCTGAAATTCACCTCGATGCTACAGAGCGCGAGGGCGAATGACCCGGTGATCGTCGTGCAGCGGAAATACATGGAAGACCTCTGGCCCGTCACGGTGATGCACAGCACGTTCACGCTGGGCTTGGCCGCGCTGCTCCTGGTCGCCGGCCTCAAGCTGGTCCGCGAGAAGCCGGATGGCATCATGTGGTCGAACCGTTATTCGTGGACCTCCATCACCGCGAAAATCATCTCGCTGGTCGTGACCGTCGGCTACGTGTTGCCGCTCAGCAACCGCATGACCGGAGAGATCCTCAATACCCGCGGCATGCCCGCAGGCTCGGCCGATATGACGACAGGCATGGTCAAATCCATGACCTCCATCGCCTCCGTGGCCTCCCCCGTTCTCTCCTGCCTCTATCCAGCCCTCGCCCTTTTCTTCCTCAGCCGTCCGGCCGTCAAAGCATGGGCCGCCAGGACTCGCTGAGGTAGGATCCCCTCACGCCCAGCCCGGCACCGTCAGGCGGAATTCCGGAATGCGGGTGAAAACCCACTCACCATCCTCCGTCTCGCCAAAGAATGCACCCTCCGCCGTCCCATCACCCCGGGTGACGTGATAGCTGTTGTAGGAGAAATTCTCGCCCGGCCCGATCACCGGGCTCTGGCCCACCACACCGTCACCTTCGACCACGGTCACCTCGCCGTCGTCCTCGCGCACGATCCACTTGCGACCGCGGATCGTCACCTTCTCGTCGGACTCGTTCTTGATCGAAATAAAGTACACGAACGGATGCGGGCGCTCGTCCGGAGCGTCCAGGCTGGGCATGTAGATCACGTCATCCACCTTGACGCTCAGCCCGTCCAGTTTCCTCAGCATCGGGGTCATGTCCTGCGACTTTGAACGATTCGCTCTGCCGGTGCCAAGCCGCAAGCGGGGATTTTTCAAGCCATCGTTCGAAAATCCCGGGCGCCATTCCACCGTCCGGTCCCAGCATGCAGATCGCCCCGCTCGTCGGAGTTATCACGATTTTCTCGCGGCGCCTCACTCCTCCTGCTAGATCCCCGTCAGCCCTTCTTGGGCCCATGCCCCCCCTTCACTGCATGTCCCCTCTGTTTGCATCCATGAAACCCGGTCCGTTGAGGAATTTCTACATCGCCCTCGCCGCCATCGTTCTCCTGTTCATCGTCGTCAGTCCCGTCCTCACCGTCTGGACCATCCGCCGCGATGCCACCCGCATCGTCTCGGACTCCCTCCAAGGCCTTGCCACCAGCAGCCTCGCCACCATGCAGATGTCCGAGGGCTTCCTCGACACCGCACGTGCGGCCAGCGGCCACGGCATGACCGGCACTGAACTCGCGGCTGCCCTCGAGGTCAGAAGTCGCGCCACCGATGCCCAGTACCAAGCTCACCGCGAGACCGTCCAGACCGACAAGGAACGCGCCGCCTTCGACCGGCTCACCGCCACCAAGGACGACTATCGTGCCACCCGCAAGGCGGTCGTGGAACTCCTCATCGCTGGCAAGCAACCGGAGGCCAATGACCTGTTCGAAACCCAGTGCATCCCCAAATTTCAGGCTTATGCCAAGGCCTTGGGCGGCCTCATCGAGCACAATGCAACCGAGGCCCGCGCCGGCGGCCAGGAAATCATCCGGCTTTGTCACGTCCTTCTCATCGTCCAAGGACTCCTGCTTGTCTTCTTCTTCATCTATGGCTTCTTCGTTCCTCTAACCGCCGTCATGGAGCGCCTCAGCCGCAATCCCATCGTGGTCCGCAAGTAACCCATCCAAATCATGGACATCGCCGACGAATCCCCACGCGGAATGGCCAGTTACGACGCAGCCGATGGCGGCCGCGGCATGAGCGTGCTCAACGCCATGTACTATCTCTTCAAGCCCTTCCTTCCCCAGGCAGTGCGCTACAACATGCGGAGACTGCGCGCGAACTACAAGCTGCAGACCGCCAAGGACTGGCCCATCATGGTCTCCGCCGGCGAGACGCCCCGCGGTTGGCAAGGCTGGCCGGATGGCAAGCAATTCGCCTTCGTCCTCACCCACGATGTCGAGGGCCCGCTCGGCCTTGAGCGCTGCCACCAACTCGCCGAAATCGAGCGCAAGCACGGCTTCCGCTCCTCCTTCAATCTCATCCCCGAAGGCGGCTACGAGGTCACCCCCGAGTTCCGCAAATCCATCACCGACCTCGGCTTCGAAATCGGCATCCACGACCTCCGCCACGATGGCTCCCTCTATCGCTCGCGGAAGTCCTTCGACGAATGCTCCGTCGCCATCAATGGCCACCTCCGCGAATGGCGCGCCGTCGGCTTCCGCGCCGGCTTCATGTTCCACAATCTCGAGTGGCTGAAGCAGCTCGAGATCAACTACGACGCCTCCACCTTCGATACCGATCCCTTCGAGCCCCAGCCGGACGGCGCAGGCACCATCTTCCCCTTCGTCGTGAAGGGCCGCACCCCCGAGGAAAGCTACGTCGAACTCCCCTACACCCTCCCTCAGGACGTCACCCTTTATCTCATCCTCCGCCAGCCCACGAATGAGATCTGGCGGGAGAAAACCGACTGGCTCGCCGAACGCGGCGGCATGGTCCTCCTCAATGTCCACCCCGACTACATCGCCTTCGACGGCCGCAAGCCCACCATCAGCGAGTTCGACTCCGCCCTCTACGAGGACTACCTCATCTACGTGAAGGAGAAGTACGCCGGCCAATACTGGAACCCCCTCCCCCGCGAACTCAGCCAATACATCGCCCGCCAGACCCCGGGCATGCCCGAGTCCGCCACCTGAGCCCCCTCGCCTCACCGCTTGCCACCCGCGCGCCCCGCCCCTACGGTTCGCGCCCCGTGACTCCGGAAGAACAGCTCACCATCCTCACCGCCGGCACCGCCAAGGTGCTCTCGGAAAAGGAACTCCTCGAAAAGCTCCGCCTCGGCCGCCCCCTGCGCATCAAGCTCGGCGTGGACCCGACCGCCCCGGATATCCACCTCGGGCACACCGTCGCGCTGGAGAAGCTGCGCCAGTTCCAGAAACTCGGCCACCAGGCCGTGCTCCTCATCGGCGACTTCACCGCTACCATCGGCGACCCCTCCGGCCGCTCGGTCACCCGCCCGCCGCTTACCCGCGACGACGTGCTGGCGAATGCCGCCACCTACACTGAGCAGGCCTTCAAGATCCTCGACCGCGAACAGACCGAAATCGTCTACAATGGCGACTGGTTCCGCAAGATGAGCTACGAGGACATCCTCCGCCTCAATGCCCGCGTCACGCTCCAGCAGATGCTCCAGCGCGAGGACTTCCGCACTCGCATCGAGAAGGGCCAGGAAATCCGCCTTCACGAGCTCCAGTACCCGGTCATGCAGGGCTGGGACTCCGTCGAAATCCGCGCCGACGTCGAAATCGGCGGCACCGACCAGCTCTTCAATATCCTCGTCGGCCGCGACCTTCAGAAAGAAGAAGGTCAGCCACAGCAAGTCGTCATGGTCGTGCCCTTGCTCGAAGGCCTCGACGGCGTGAAGAAGATGTCGAAGTCCTACGGCAACTACGTCGGCGTCAACGACGCCCCGCAGGACATGTTCGGCAAGCTCATGAGCGTCTCCGACGAACTCATGGCGCGCTACTACCAGCTTCTGTTAGGCGAGACCCTCAATCCTTCCATCCACCCCATGGAAGCGAAGAAGTCCTTGGCCGAAAAGCTCACCACTCGCTACCACAGCGCCGAAGCAGGCTCCGGTGCCCGCGCCGACTGGGACACCCGCTTCTCGAAGAAGGACCTCGCCAGCGCCGAGCTCCCCGAGCTCCCGCTCTCCGGTCTCCCCACCGATCTCACCGTCCTCACCCTTGCCGCCCACGGCTTCAAGGAAGCCTTCGGCGTCGAGAAATCGAACGGCGAACTCCGCAAGCAGTTCATCACCTCTGGCTCCGTCCAGCTCAATGGCGACAAGCTCACCGACCCCGCCGCTCCGGTTTCCCCGCAACCTGGCGACGTCCTGAAGCTCTCCAAGAAGCACGCCGTCCGCTTCGTCTGATCTTCTTCAGCCCCCAACCCCTTCATCCTCTTCAGCCCCAACGGGGCGAAATCCCTAAGCCCAGGGCAACGCCCTGGGTTTTTCGCGTTCCCCCTACGGCGTCCTGAAGGGACGCGAGACGTGGTGGGCCCTCATCACCCATGCATCGCCGACCGCAAACTTCCCTTTCCTTCCCCTCAGATCCGCCGTAGCTCCCCGCCATGCCTGAACTGCCCATCCTCTACATCAAGCCCGGCTGCCCCTGGTGCGATGACGTCGTCAACTACCTCTCCAAAAAGAAGGTCCCCGTCAAAATCATGGTCGTCTCCGGCAACCGCGAAGCCATGCAGGAAATGATCGACCTCTCTGGCCAATCGAAGGCCCCCACCATGGACTGGCACGGCGAAGTCCTCGCCGACTTCGGTGTCGAGGAACTCGTCCCCTTCCTCCAGGAGCGCAACGCCATCTAGCGGCTGCGCCTCAAGTTGCACGTAGTCCCGCCTTCAGGCGGACTGCCCCGGTAGGCCCATCATTCCCGCGCGCCTCCCAAATCCTCAAAAAGAAAAACCCGCTGGCCGAGTCTGGGAGGGGACATGGCCAGCGGGTTTTCCCGTGGGGGGTATTCGGTGGGGGGGTATTTTCGTCC